>CAZKMJ010000010.1:598-24592 GCA_964553835.1 uncultured bacterium | reverse complement strand
CATGACCGCGATGAAGTGAGTGATTTTTCCACCGCTGTCCTTGACCGGCGTGATGATCTTCCTCTCAAAATAAAGCATGCCGTCTTTGCGGCGATTGATCATTTCGCCCTCCCATGCCCTGCCGCTGAGAATGGTGTCCCACAGTTCCTTATAAACTTCCGGTTTCTGCTCCCCCGACTTGAAAATCCGAGGATTTTTACCCTTTAATTCATCGAAAGGGTATCCGGTCAACCGGGTGACGGCATCATTAGCCCACAACATATTCCCGGCAACGTCGGTGATCAGGATGCCATTAAACGCGGCGTGAAGCGCGTTGGCCTGAAGCCGGATCTGAGCCTCGTTTTCCCGCCGGCTGCTAATATCACGTGAGGAAATAACCACGCCATGCACATTTGAATCAAAAAGTAAATTTTTAGCCGAACATTCGAGATACCGCCAGCTGCCGTCCTTGTGCTTGAAACGAAGCTCGGTTTTTTCGATTTTACCTTTTTGGACAATCGTTGCCGTAAAAAGTTGAAAAATTCTGGGGTAATCTTCGGGATGGATAAAACTGAAAGCGTTCTTGCCCGCCATTTCTTCGGGAGTATATCCAAGGAGCGGGGTAATAGACGGGCTCTCATAGCGAATCGTCCCGTTGGCTTCCAGAATGGTAATAATGTCGGTAATGCCATCGATAACAGACTGCAAATAGTCAAGTTTATCAAACTGATTTTTATCTTTGGCCATAACGTCCCCTTTCGGGGATTATCGGGCGTTGGGCACTGAATCTGGAGGACACTCCGGCTGGGTATTTTTTTTGACAGGAACTTCGCCATTGAGCACGGCGCGTACCACATTTTTGACTGTGTCAGAAAAATCGGAACGCAGGACCCAGTTCAACCAGCCTGAATCCACCTTGACCAGGTCTTCAAGCGGCACCTTGCGCGCGTATTTCCCGAAGGTCGGGTAAAGCCTGCCGTTCCACCAGCAAAACTTCCTTTCGGAATCAAAAAAATCCATATTCGCGCTGTATTCAAACTTGTCCAGGCACGCGATATCTTCGCGGCCCTCGCCATACTTTTTGATCTGCTGCTCAAGAATCTCATAGACAGCTTCACTGTCCGCCATGGCGGAGTGCGCGCCAATCAGGTCCTTGTTGCAGTAAAACTTGTAAGCCGCTGAAAGGTCGCGTTTTTCATTCAAATGAAAAACTTTCTGCGCGTCGTAGATTTTACGCTGCTTCCATTCAAACTTGTGGCCCGCATCGAAAAATTCACGCTCCAGAAGTGGAAGGTCAAAACGCTCCACATTGAAACCGCCGAAATCAGACTCCCCCATAAATGAAAGGATGTCCCAGGCGATGGTTTTGAAAGCAGGCGCGTCCTTGACGTCCTTGTCCGCGATGCCGGTCAGGTCGGTTATGATCCTCGGAATCGCAATGCCGGGATTGACTCTTTTATAGTAGGTTTCTTTTTTTCCGTCCGGCAGGTACTTGATGAGGGCGATCTCGATGATCTTGTCTTTTTCGATCCAAACGCCCGTAGATTCCACGTCCAACACAATAAGCGAATTTTTAAGTTTCATTTTTCTCTTCTTTCTTAAGAGTGCGCCCGACTGGGGTCGAACCAGTAACCTTCAGCTCCGGAGGCTGACGCTCTATCCAATTGAGCTACGGGCGCATGGATTGTTGCGTTGAAAATTAAACGCAAACCTGTCGGAAATTCCATTTGCAGGCCCTACGTTGCCAGCCGCCCTTTAGGGCGGGCGCAGCGGCATGCTTTCATTACAACTGCGTACTAAATCCGATGATTTAGTACGACACTGTGACTTTTTAAGGTGAACCTTCTACAGTGTCGTGATTTTGGATTCGGGGTAATAATATTCCAGAATCTGCTGATACGTATAGCCTAATTTTCCTAGCTGGCGCATGCCGAACTGGCACAGTCCAACGCCGTGGCCCCAGCCCTTCCCCTGAAATAAAAAACCATTCCCGGTTTTTTCAATGTTTGTGACCAGGGTGCTTTTGAATTTCCCCGGGTCCAGCCAGATGCGAAAATCATTGGAGTGAAACTTGATCTGGCCTTCGTCATGCACCACAATAAAACTGCGCGCCCTCCCGCTTGAATCCATCTCCCCGATCTGGATACTGCGGATGGTACCCATTTTCACGCCCTTGATTTTCAGCTTTTTCTGGATTTCCGCGCGCGTAAATTCCGTTCGCCATGTGTAATGCTTGGACTCCCAGCAGAACTTGCACTCCACGCCGCGCAGGGACTTGTGCGGCTCCACGTCCCATACATATTCCGCGTGCGTGGTCTTGCCCCCGCATGTGGAATGAAAGTAGGCAGGAAAAATTTTCCCGCCTGAGGTCAGGACCTGGCCGCGAGTGTCTTCAACAGCCTGGCTTGTTTCCGGCCTTTCCGAACTTTTGCCACCGTAGACCTGGCTGAGCACATCCTTGGACATTGCAAATTTTTCATTCTTCTTTTCAATGGCTTTGAAAAGAGCATAGGTCCTTGAAGCCACAGCCTGGGCCTTGAGTGCCTCCGGGGGCCAGGACGCGCTGGTTTCAAGCGGCAGCACGCCACGCAGGTAATCATCCATGGAAATTTCGTTTACCACCAGCAGCTTGTTGCTGCTTTCCCGCCAGAACCTCAAGCCGTCACGATAGGACTTGCCGCCCACACGCAGGAGCCCGTAGGTCCGTATGACAACCGGGGCGTCCTTGAAATTTTCCCCGCCCATCTGCACGCCGGTCGCGGTCGGAATGATCTGCGTAGGAGCGAGCTTCAGGCCATTGAAAAGCATGCGGCTGTTTTTATCGAACACTTCAAACGGGCCAGTCGTGGACACAGTCACGGAAGGAAAATTCCCAAGCGATATTTTGACGCTTTGATAATTCTGGAGCTCGGCGCCCTGCGGGATTTCAAGCGACGATTTTTTGATTTCGGCGCCTTTGCGGCCGGTGCCGAATGGCCAGAAGCCCAGCGAAAGGATCAGGAATGAGGACAAAAACCATGAAAACATGGTGGAGATTATAAGATAAAAAGAAGAAAGCGGGGAAAAAAGAAGGGCCTGCGGCGCGAGGCTGCAGGCCCTTTTTTAAGCAGGATGAATTATCCTTCTACAAGAATATCGTCATCCAGGATGGTGATTAGAAGCTTTCTTCCCTTCTTTGTAAGGACTACAATCCGCGTCGCGCGGTTGTTGCTATCGCGGTCATACTGCGGCGGATTGGCCTGCGGATCAAAAAGATGGATCTCGTAAGGCTGTGTTTCACCCACGTTATACATCTTAATGGTGCCTTCAAGAACGTTATTGACCCTGGTAATCACAAACTCCATGATCTTTTTACCAGCCTGCACGCGGATGAGACGCTCCCCATTCGCGCCAATCTGTTCACGGTAGCTTGGAATGATCCGGTTAATGCCGATTAGCGCCGGATCCGGTTCGATCAGGTCATTGGCCATGCCCACGAGCTCCAGCTTGCCGGCCCGGACAACGTAATGGTCGGAAGACGTCCCATTCGGCCCAAAGGTTTCAATAAAAACCCCCTGGTGGCTGCTTTGCATGAAGGGAAGATTGCCGATCAAGGAAATCATTTTAATCGTGCGCTTTTCATTTTCGGGCAAAAGGACGCGAACCACATTGTCCACAATGGTCATGGGACGCACGCCTTTATAGGTTTCGATGGTCCTGCCCTGGCTGTCTACAATTTCAAGCACGTAGTCATACAAGCCGTCACCAAACTTTGAAATCGTGGCCTGGACCCCATTACCTACCGGTACCGAAACCGGATATTTGATATCCTTGATGGTCACGGAGCCATCGCGGATATCCATCGTGAAATTTCCACTGTGCGCTGAACCGCCTGAAACACTGAAAGACCCGTCAAAGATCCGGTTCACAACACCATGGCTAAACGTGACCGGAAAAACATCAGGGCCACCACCATACGCGCCAAGCAGGCCGCTGCCACCGGTAATGATCTTGTCTGAATATTCCGAGCCGTATCCGAAATAGTTGTTCAGAAGATTCTGCTGGGTCAAAGCAACCGGGACCATGGAGCTCAGCATATTCGAGGCCGCGTGGACTCCAAATGACAGCGAGCTAGGATGCTCACTGAAAAGGCCGATGCCTTCCCGCGAATTAAAATACTGGCCGGTATTCGCGAACCAGTAATTGAATTTATCAGGATTGGTCACTTTGGCCAGGTATTCAAGCACCGTGACCGCGTTATTGGCGTTCTTTGAAACTAAAACAATGTTCTGGTAACGGACTTCCCCTTCATGCGGCTCCGCGCCGACTTCAAGATTAAGGTTCATGACTTCAAAACGCGCGCCTCTTTCCACGTAATAAAAATTTTCCTGGAGGCTGCCGTCTTCAAAAGCATTGCGCGCGAAAAAGGTGGTAAGAATGCGCGCCCTGACGATGTCCGGCCCCTTTGGATAACCGACTCCGATGGTGGAAAATGACGCATAGGTGGTGCGTTTCACGATTTCACCATCAGCAGTTTTGACTTCAAAGTTGCGAATGATGGTGCCATCTCTGAAAATCTGCCAGGTCGTTCCGCTTCTGTCCTGGATAATCATGTAGGACTGGGGAAAACCGCTTGAAAATTCGTGCGTCCCTTCACCATACGACACGCCGCCATCCCGCGGGGATTTGAAATTGACTTCGATTTCCCGCAAAATATTTGCGCGCTGATACTCTCCGGCTTTACCTTGATTCATTACAACGATCTCAACCAGCTGATATTTGTGAGCCGGTCTTCCATCCAGAATAACGCTTCCGTCTTCATCCACAGGGACCGCGTAAGCGGTTCCATAACCAAGGGTCGCTTCCTGGGAACTAAATGTGAAACAGCTTTCCAGAAAACTTTTCAGCTGGTCCCATGTCGTCCAGTTCACGCCCTTGGGCTGCCAAACAGCGTTGATGTAATTTTTATCTTTATCCTCAGGATTAATGCCGGGAGGCGGAATCGTTGTCGGAATCGGATTGGGGTTCGGAAGAATAACAGGTGTCGGCGGCGTGATTACAACAGGCGGCTTGCCGCCCGGAATGGGCTCCGTACCGCTCGGAGGTAATACAACAGGAAGCGGTTCCTCGCCAGAAGGCAGGACTCCACTGACCACACCTTCTTTTTCTCCGCCGCTTTCATTCCCCCCCTTGCCAGGCTTGATGCCACCCGTCGCCGGCAGACCAAGTGGTTTAGGAGATGGCCGGGCCTCTTTTTTTTCTTCTGCCACAACTGCGTGGCCCAGAGGACTGACATCTTCCCCTGTCGGGATGAAATTCCTTTCAACCACAGGAGCAGGGACCGGCGGCTTGGGCGCGGGCGTTTCAGCCTTGGATTCAAGGCCCGGAGCCTCCTGGGTAGCCACAGATAAATCAGCAAAAGTAACTGTTTGGGTGCAAAAGAAGAGGAGCGTCAAAAGCGAGAGGAGCTTGGTCATTTTTTCACCTTTTATAAAGATTTAACTACTACGTGGAGAATGCCCCAAGCTGATGTTGAAATCAAGAAGAAATAAAGAACTGTTCCTATGTGCTATAAATTGTTACTTCGAGTTACAAGGTGGGAAACAAAAAAAAGGCCGGTACTTTTTACAGTACCGGCCTTTGGTAGAACGAGTGCTAAAAGTTACTTGGCGCCAGCCAGGTAGGGCTTAAGCTTGTCCCAGGTGCGGCGGCCGCAAACGCCATCCGCTTCGAGACCATTGTCTTTCTGGAAAGACTTAAGGGCTTCCTTGGTAGCACGGCCAATCTTGCCGTCAATGCTGCCCTGGTAGTAACCGGCGTTTTTCAACGCGGCCTGAATGTTGTTTGAGGGAAGTTCGAAACCAGAAGGCGTGCGATACACATTGCCGCCGCCAGTGTAGCTGGAGGTTTCGCCCTGGCTCGCAACCGCGGCTCCGCGGGATTCCTGGAGCTGCTGATCAAGACGCGCAACTTCCTCGGTAAGAGCGCTCACCTGAGCTTCGAGAGCACCGATTTTCTTGTTGGTAGTTTTCTTGGACGCGCAGCCATAACCGGAAAAAACCATGCCGGCCATAACAAGGAACAGCGAGAAGCGGACAACATTCTTCATGAATTAATCTCCTTTTAAGGTACTGAAATTTTCAAACTTTTTGGCAGGGCGAAACGCTTACCAGTGGCCGTAGTCTATCAAACGACCCCCGCTAAATCAACCGAAAATACGGGAAAAAACGGGTTTTTTTCAATCCAGAATTTTGGTCGCGAACAGCATGAACTCGGTGTGCGAAACCATGCGCATCACGGGCCGGGTCTTGCCTTCCCGGGCCAGAATTTCGCGTTCCAAAAGTTCAACTGCCTGGACCTTGATAAACCCCGCCCGGCGCAGGGCTTCAGCCATTTTTTCAATCTGGTTGAACGTGGGATTTAAACTAACAATCCTACCACCGCCCTTGACCGCTTCCTTGATAACTTCCACTTCTTCCCAGGGCTGTGGAATATCGAGAATGATGGTATCAAATCCTTTTTCCGGAAGAGGTTCACCCGCAACCCGCTGGTTGAATGAAACGTATTCACCAAGACCGGCGCGAGCGATATTTTTATGAGCGTTCTGTGGCAGGTCGGTGCGGCGGTCGAATGTGTAAACCTTGCCGGTCGGGGCCACCGTCTGGGCAAGGGCCATAGTCAGGGAGCCGGAACCGGTGCCGATTTCGCAGATCTTTTGGCCTGATTTAATGCCCGCGCGGATCATGAGAAAGGCAGCATCTTTGGGATAAATAATGCCGCTCTCACGCGAGGCCTTCATCATCAGATCTTCCAGGCTGGGCTTTAAAAGAATGGCTTGCCCGTGTTCGCACTGGATTTTGGTGCCGTATTCCTTGCCGAACCATTCATCCACGGAAAGCGGCTTGCCGCAGTGGATGCCCACCCGTTTGCCGGGCGTAGCTTCTACAAGATAGGTAGTTTCTTCCTCTCCGAACCAGAGCAGGACCACGTCCCCTGCCTGCACGAGATTATTGGAAGTTTCAACTTGGGTCGTCATAAATTTCTACCAGCCTTTTTCCTGAATTTTTTTACGGAGCTCCGGGAAGTCTTTGGCCATCAAATCGGGGCGGGCCGATTGTAACTCATCTTCAGTATTAAATCCATGCATGACTACGGCAATCTCAATGCCCGCGTTCCGGGCGGCCTCAATGTCCACCAGGCTGTCCCCAATGAAAAGGGCGTCCCCTGCCGCGATGTTTTCCCGCTTCATAATGGCCAAAATGGCCGCAGGATTGGGCTTTTTTGGGTATTCCGTGTCCCCCGCGATAATGTCCGTGAAATAAGGCGCCACACCCAGCTGGACGAGCATGTCTTGGGCAAAAGGATTGGGCTTGTTGGTAATCATGGCCTGCCGCCGGCCTTTGAAATATTCCAGGACGACCTTCGCGTCGGGATACAGGACGCTGTTGTCCATCATGTGCTCACCGTAAAATTTCCGGTAAATTTTTCCGGCCTTTTCAATCTGCTTCATGTCGGAGGTTTTCAGGCAGTTGCTGACCAGATGATAAAGCCCGCGGCCCACAAAGCGCTGGATCTCTTCGGCGCCAAGCTGCGGCGCCTGCATTTCAGAAAGCATGTGCTGCGCGGAACGCACAATATCAAGACGTGTATCGACAAGGGTTCCGTCGAGGTCGTAAAAAACCAGTTTTTTCATGAAGGGATTTTCAGGAGCCTTTGATCAGCTGGAGCAGCTCGTTTTCAAGGTAGCTGAGGCTGAACGGCTTGACAATATACTGGTGCGCGCCGAGTTTCTTGGCCTTGGCCATGCGGGTTTCGTCCTTGAGCGCGGTGATCATGATCACAACAGACTTGGGGTGATCTTTCTTGATTTTTTCCAGGCACTCAATACCGTCCATACCTGGCATCATGATGTCGAGGAGAACGACATCATAGAAATCTTTTTTAAATTTTTCCAGGGCTTCTTCGCCGCTGCCGGCAGTCGCGACCATAAAATCGCGCTCACCAAGAAAGTCCGCGACAAAAAGGCGGACGTCCTCTTCGTCATCGACAATCAATACCTTGTGGGGCATTTATTTCCTCGATGGCTTGGCGACGGAACGTCCCGCTGAAACAGGGCCGGTAACAGAAATGCCGGCCGGGCCGTACATTTCAAGGTGCCAGTCGTATTCGCGCTCACTCTGGTTGTAAACGCATTTTTCACACCGGATCATGTGATGGCCGGCTTTGCTGACTTCCTCAAAACCTTCGCTTGGATCAAAATTTTTTCCGCAGAAATTACAGAACATTCAAATCTCCTTTTTTTAACCCGCACAAAGAATATATCACTTTTGGGCAAAATTGATAATCAAATCCTGCAGGCCGGCGACTTTTTCGCCCACGGTTTTCAAGGCGGCCGTGTCAAACGCAAGTTCATGGGAAAACTGGTTCTTCAAAAAATAAACGATGCCGGTTTTGGGCGTAATTTTCAGGATTTTATGCGCCGCAAAAGCGTACATTCCTATCTGGAGTTCATAACCCGAGGCCTTTGATTTGGCGGCGTCACCCACCGCGGTCTTGTAATCCAGGACATGCCAGCTGCCGTCGGAGTCCTTGAACAGCACGTCAATCACACCCTCCACCCGGCCGTGGCGCTGGTTGATGATAAAAGGCAGTTCCTTGTAAACTTCACGGGCGGATTTCAGCCGCTCGAACAGCGGTGATGCCAGGAATTTTTTAATGATTTCAGCGGCTTCCACATGCTTCTCAGGCATCATGCCCGCGCAGGCTTCCTTGATCAGCTCCGGCAGGCGCGGGGCCGGATCGGAAAAATCCATCAGCTCCAGCACACGGTGAACGGCCGTACCGAAATCCGCGTAAGAATCTTCCTCAATGGGCTCTTCCGGGCCGCTGCGCTCCGGCTCGATTTCATCCGGATAACCTGCCTCATAAACTTCCTTATACTTCTCAGGGCTCTTTTCAAACGCGGCATAGGCTGATACGGGCAAATCAATAACGCGTGCGGGCAGGCGCGGCTTCTTTTCAAGGCCGGCCATGATAGAGTCGCCTTCCGCCATCGCTTCCATTTTTTTGGGCTGCCAGTCTCCGAAAATTTCCTCAAAAACTTTTTTCTCAGCAATGCCCTTTTTGCGCGCGAGGAAAACCTCCTTGTCTTCCGGGTGTTTAACCGCGCCTTTGAAAATTTCCTCCGGCATGTTCTCGACCCAGTCCATCCAGGAGGTCATTTCGGAGAAACTGGCCTTCACATTTTTCTTCTCCTTGTACACACCGGTAAAAATCAGCCTTTCTTTGGCGCGGGTCGCGGCCACATAAAAAAGCCGTTTCCATTCCTGCTTCTTTTTTGTTTCCAGGTTTTCCTTGAGTTTCAGCCAGGAAGCGGGCTCTTCCCATTCCGCTGCCTTGTCATTCCAGACCTCCATGGCATAGCCCTGGCCCGGTTCGGCCTTCAGCCAGCCGGACTGGTCATTGCGTTTTTCACGCGCAAGGTCCGCGCAGAACACGACCTTAAATTCCAGCCCCTTGGCCCGGTGCACGGAAATCAGCTGCACGACCCGCCCGCTTTCGCGCGCCTCCACCTGGGCCTCGGATTCCCGCACTTCATGGGTCTCCAGGCGGCGCAGAGTGCGCAGGAAGGCCCCCAGGGCCAGCGGCTCCACGCTTTCAAATTCCCGTGCCAGATTGACCATTTTCTTCAGATTGGCATAACGGCGCACGCCCTGCGAATCCGCGAGCACCGTCAATTCATAGGAAGTTTTCTCAAGAATGGAGTCCAGCAGTTCAGTCAGTTTCAACCGGTCCTTGACCGCCAGAAGTTCACTCGAAACACGCAAAAAGAAACGGATTTTTTCTTTTTCAGCGTCCGGAATATCCGCGATTTTTTCAAACTGCTTCACCCCTTCATATAACGGAGTCATTTTGGCCGGGGTGTCGGCCTGCTTGGCCTGGCGTGAAAGGCGGTAAAGCGAGGCATCGCTGACCTGGAAAAGCGGCGAGCGCAAAGCTGCGGCAAGCGGAATGTCCGAAAGTGGATTTTCCAGGAAAGACAGAAAGCTGACCATGTCCCGGATTTCCGGCTGATGATAGAACCCGGTCCCAGCCACGGAATAATAAGGGATGCCGCGTTTTTTCAGGGCCTGTTCATAGAGACCGATGTCAGTCATGACCTGGAACAACACGGCCATGTCGCCATAAGCCGTTCCTGCTTCATGCAGCTCTTCCATGCGCGCCGCGATTTGTTCCGCCTCGCGCATGCGGGCCACATCCATGGATTCATCCTCTTTTTTGGTCACGCGGATCATTTCAACTTCCGGGTTCGCGGATTTTTCCGCGCCGCTGACCAGCCCCTTGAACTGCACGGCGTCTTCCCGCCACAGCTCTTCAAAAAACGAGTTGATAAATTCCAGCACCGGCTCCGCGGTCCGGAAATTCTTGACCAGCGGAATGCAAAGTCCGTTCGCTGCTTTGCCATACTGCTTTTCCTTGGCCAGGAAAAGGGCGGGCTCGGCGCCGCGGAAAGAATAAATCGATTGCTTGTAGTCCCCCACCAGGAAAAGGTTTTTGCCATCCGAAAGCGTTTCGATCAACTCCAGCTGAAGCGGGTTGGTGTCCTGAAATTCGTCGACCATGATCTGCTGAAACTTTTTGCGGTAGCGCTCCAGGAACTTCACGGAAACCTTGTCCTGTTTCTTGAAAAGCGCCAACGCGCGCATCTGCAAGTCGTCGAAATCCAGAAAGCCCCTCTCTTTTTTCCGGGCCTCATAAATTTCTTCAAAACTGAGGGCCAGGCCTTCAAACCGGGCTGTCCAGGTCTTCATAAAAGCCTCAATTTTAGCGGCCATGAAACTTTCGCACGCTTCCTTGATTTCCGGCCACGCGCCGCTGCGCTTGCGCGAGAAGCCCTTCATCCAGACTCTGAATTCTTCCAGGGTGTCCCAGGTCCAACCAGGATTTTTCTGAAAATTTCCGAATTCTTCCGCAAGCTGCTTTTCCCCCGCTTTTTCCAGCAGCCGGTCAACGGGCGGATGTTCCTTCAACGGAATACTGAAAGTAAAAAACTGTTTCAGGGTCATACCGTCATGGCGGGCGGCATCAAAAACTTTCAGCACACCGGCGCGCACGTCTTTTTCGGAATAAATTTTCAGCAGCTCAAAAACTTCATTGCCTTTCTCACAAAGCTTTTCGAGCGCTTCATCCAGCGCCTGTTCTTTCAGGAAATCCGATTCTTCGGACTCAATCACCCGGAAATCGGGGTCGACACCCGCTTCAAACGGGTGCTCGCGCAAAATACGCGCGGCAAAAGCGTGGATGGTGGAAATATAGGCAGATTCCAGGCCGCGTCGTTCACGCTCCCGGCCCAGCAGCGCCAGGCCGTCCATGATGCGTTTCTTCATTTCATTGGCGGCCTTTTCTGTGTAAGTCAGAGTCAAAATTTCCGTTACAGCCACGCCATTTGAAACCAGATGCAGGAAGCGTTCGACCAGCACACGAGTTTTGCCCGTACCCGCTCCAGCGGAAACCAGAATATTGCTTCCGGTTTCAGTCACTGCTTTTTTCTGCTCGTCGGTAAGCTTGATTTTCATGACACGCCTTCCTTCTGGGCCATTTCCGCGCGGATTTCCTCAAGGATCAGCGGGATCCGCCATTTCTGGATGCGGCATACCGGTCCATAGGAGCAAAAATCGCATTCATGCAGAGTGCGCGGCCTGGCAGGCATTTCCATATTGGCCATGGATTGGCTGTACTGGCGCACAAATTCCACGCTGCGCTCCAGGAACGCGCGGAATTCCGCTTCCGTAAAAATCATCTTTCGGGCATCAAGACCGGGGAAAAGGTCCTTGAAATCATCATGATAAAAACCGCTCTTCTTCTTTTCCCGCACCGCGTAAAGCTCCGCGCCGGCGGGCCTGAGTTTCAAATATTTTTCCATCATCAGGAGATAAAGCGGCAGCTGAAGGGACACGCCCATTTCGAAATCTTTTCTGTCCAGCTTGGCGGCCGAAATGGTGCGCTTGTAGTCCAGGACCACACCCGCGTGTCCGGCCGGGTCGGTATCGATACGGTCGATTTCTCCCTTGATCTTGAGCTTGCGGCCATTGACTTCAATCTCAAAAACCGGGAAAGGGCTGCCTTCTTTGCCAAATCCCAGCTCGAAATATTTAGGCTGGACCGGGGAATTTTCCAGGCGGGCCAGTTCATGCTTCAAAAAATCAAAAACCATGTCGCGAAGGCCTTCACGCTCCAGATCAAGCTGGTACTGCTTTTCGGTGATCAGCGGAAATTTTTTAAACGCTTCTTCGATTTCTTTTTCCGCGTCACGCAGGGCCTGTGGAATCGCCGGGTATTTCCCTTTCCATTTTTCAAAACATTTCTGCAGAACCTTGTGCAGAATGCTGCCGCGGCGCGTAATGTTCACGTCCTCTTCAGGATCATTCAGCTTCAGCACCCGGCGCGCGTAATACTTAAAGGAACAGCGGGCATATTCTTCCAGCGTGGTCGGGCTGGTTTCCCACGGTTTGAAAATTTCAAGCGCCGGGTCAAAACCGGTCAATTCATCTTTGACTTCATAGAAAGCCCGCTGGAACTTGGAGCGGCTGTCCGGCCTTTTGAGCAACTCATTGGTCAGATACAGCACCATGGGACGCTTTTGCTTGTCCCTTTCAGGCGCCCACAGCTCGCCCAGGACCGCCATTTCAAGCTCGCGCTCACTGACCGCCTCTTCCAGCACAGGATAAGGCCGTCCAAGCTCCTGTTTTTTGACATTCACTTCACCGAATATTTTTTTGACTTCGTCGGTGTAATAGGAAGGCAGGGCCTCTTTTCCTTCAAGGTCCAGGCGCGGGTAGGTCAGGAAAAGTTTTTCCGAAGCGCGGGTCACGGCCACATAAAAAAGGTAGCGCTCCATCGACTGGCGAGGCAGTTTTTCTTTCAACAAATGCTGGTCCCGGACGCCATTAAAAAGCTTTCTTTCCCAGTCTGAAAAAACCGGGTCTTCCTTGATCTGAACCGGGAATTTCTTTTCCAGCAGCCCCGCGGCAAAAACGACACGGTATTCTTTCTGGCGTGCCAGCGAAACGCTGTAAACCTGCACCCGGTTGCGGTCACGCTCGTGCAAAGGGTAAAGATCGAGCTCCACCAGCCTGAAAAATCGGTCGGCAAAAGCATCGAAAGAAATTTCCTGCCCCTGGGTGAAAGACACGCCTATTTCATCCAGAATCGATTCAAGCCGGCGGTAACTGGCCGCGTCACGGCGCACATAATCTTCCAGCGAATCTGTTTTGCGGAAAATTCCGTAGGTATGGGCCACGGCGCGCAAAAGCGCGCTCTTCATTTCAGGAAAGGACTTGGCATTTCGCAGGGAATCTTCGGTCGTACCCAGGACTTCAAGTTCTTTCCAGGCCCCCAGCCAGTGCTCCCGGCCGCGGAAAATCCCCTTCTCCATGGCCTGGTGTTCCAAAGCCGCAATGCCTTCATAATTTTTGGCAAGGCCGCCAAGCGAAATAACATACGCAGACTTTAAAAATTCCATCAGATCGGAACGTTTCCAGCCTTCGCGGAAAATTTTCAGGAGGCGCACCACCACCCGCATCATGGGGGCAAACATCAGGCGTTCGCGCTCATGGATTTCAACCGGGATGTCGTAGCGTTCAAAAACAGAACGGATCACGCTGTCATAAGCGCCGATCTCACGCAGCAACACAGCGAAATCGCTGAAGCGGTAATCACCGGCGCGGGTCATACGCTCAATCTGCCGGGCGATCATTTCCACTTCACCCTCAATACCGATAGCTTCAAACACTTCAATGTCCGCGGGCTTCGCGGGCTGGACTTTGACCGTTTCATTAAAGAGCTGCTTTTCCACCGCGGCAAGACCGGCGGATGAAAAGCGCGATTTTTTTGCCGCGGGTTTCTCCACTTTAAAACCCATTTTGACCAGCGCGTCAAAAGTAGGCTGAAGCCCTTCAAAAAGCGGCGCACGCTGGGCATCTTCGTCGTAGGTCAAAGTCACAGTGACATTGTCCGTCATTTCGCACAGCTCACTGAAATAAGCAAGCTGGAGCGTGGAAAAATCAAAAAAACCGTCAAACCACAGCGAATGAAACCGGCGGTGGCGGAAAGCACCTGCTTTTTGCCTTTCGTGGAAAAGTCTGAAACCGTCCTGCCGGTCGCGCAGGCCTTTCTGCATCAGCCCCTCTTCATAGGCCTCGTAAATCGCGGCAAGGGCCTCATATTTGGGCGCCAGGTCCGGTTCCATGCTCTTGATTTCATTCATTTTCTCCCGCCACACACGCGCGCAAATCATGGACTCCTTCAGCTCTCCAATGAAAGCAAGCATGTGGTTCAGAAAGCCGGCGCTCTGCTGAATGTCCCGGAAAACTTCCCAGTTCTGCTTTTCAAGGATGCCGCGCAGGAGAACATAGCGGGTCATGTTGGTGGCAACGCCTTCGCTTCCAATTCCGAAAATACTGGAGATCAGGCGGGAAAGGGTCGTAACACGGCGGTGGAAAAAGCCTTCCACGCCTCGGCTCATGAGCACAGTGATAATGCGGCCTGTGTGTTCGGCGGAAGGCACCAGAAAAAAAGCGCGCTCAGACAGCGGCGCGGCATCTGTTTTCAGGTATTGTTCAAATTAGGCGAGCGAACCGTGGGTTTTCCCGGAACCAGCCGGGCCCATCAAAAATGTTTTCTTCATAATCTTTTTTTGAAACGGAACTGCTAAGCTTGATAGGAAGCGAAGCTGTTCTCCGTCTCCCAAAGCGTCACGCGGGAAACAGGCAGGCCTTTTTTGCGTGCTTCATCGAAAATCAAGCGGGCAAGCGCTTCGGCAGTGGGCTGGCCCTTGATGACCAGCAGCGATTCTCCGGCCTTGTGCAGCACGCTGACCAGCGGATCATTTTCCGCCAGGATCATGCGGTGGTCGAGTGTTTCATCAATCCATTTGCCGATGGTTTCGCGGATTTTGTAGAAATCCACGACCATGCCCAGTTCATCCAGCTTTTCGGCGGAAATTTCGACGCACGCGCGGCCGTTGTGCCCGTGCAGGCGCGCGCATTTTCCCTGGTGGCCCAGGATGCGGTGCCCGTAGCTGAAATGAATTTCGCGGCCCACATTATAACTCATGCCAGCACTTGCTCCTTTGAGCCAGCACAGCATGTCGGCATTAAGGTAATGGCCGTCATGCTAGCAGTGCTCCCCCGTCAACAGGCAGGCAAACGCCTGTGACAAAATCCGTGCTTTCCACAAAAAAACGCACGGCCGCGGCAATGTCGTTAGGGTGCCCGAAACGTTTCAAAAGTGTCTTTTGCGCCGCTTTACTTTTTTTGGAGGCGTTCGTTCCCGACGGCGGCAGGATCGGACCAGGCTCAATTCCTACGACCTGCACATGCGGCGCAAGCACCTTGGCAAGTCCGCGTGTGGCCGTAAGAAGGCCGCCTTTGGCGATGCAATAAGGCAGGTAATCTTCTGAAGGACGCTCCGCGGTCCAGTCGAGCATGTTCACGATTTTTCCTGATTTTTGCTTCACCATCCTCATACCGATTTCCTGCGCCAGAAAGAAAGGCGCTTTTAAGTTGGAAACCAGCAAATCATCCCAGTCTTTTTCCGTGATTTGGCCGAAGGGCGTGGGGTAAAAGTCCGAAGCATTATTGATCAGAACGTCGACCCTTCCAGCCTGCTTATAAACCTCTCCTACAAACCGCCGGATGGCCGGATCAAGCGAAAGGGCGGAAAAATTTGCCTGAAAAACAAGGGCATCTCCGCCGGCGTCACAGATTTCCGAGTGGAGAGCGAAGGCTTCCTTTTTGGAACTGCGGTAGTGAAGCAGAATGCGCGCGCCGCGCGCCGCGAGGGTCAGGGCAATCTCGCGGCCTATGCGCTTGGCCGCGCCCGTAATAAGGACAGTCTTTCCTTTGAGTTCCATGGGAGTATCGTATCAAAGGAAAGCTAAATGGGCAATTGCGCGGAAAAAATCAGTTATTCGTCAGGTTGCTTTCCTTCCAGGAAAGCATGGTCGTGCTGTTGCCGCTTCCGGCCACGTTTTGGAGCGCCTGATCAAAATGAACATTGCCGTTACCGCTTTGTGTGTAAGTCTTGGCAACCACCCCGCCATAAAGCTCGCCATTCCCGGAATTGCTGACCGCGGAATTAGGCGCGTAGATGCCCGCGTACATGACTCCGTTACCGGAAAGCGAAACATTTGAAGTGCCTGTGGCATAAATCAGCATATTGGGCGGCTTGCTGGACGAAGTGGAAATACCGTTACCAGCAATGCTGATGCTGCCGCTGACATAAATCTTAACAGCTCCGGAAGCAACCAGCTGGCCATTGCCCGAGATACTGAGACTGCTGTAATTGTAAGTTCCCGCGGCAAGGGTCACGGTGTTGTTGCCGCTAATCGAAAGCGCACCGGAAGAAGAAACGCTTGTGGAAGCGGCCGCCGGATTTTGCGCGGTCGTTGCCGCGGCCCTGGAACCGGTAATAACCGCGTTACCTGTAAGACTGATGACGGAGTTGGGCGTAGAACCAACACCTGTTGTGACGCTCCCCCCGATCGACGTATTGCCGTTTAAGGTCACGGTGTTGTTTGTGGTGCTATCGGTGCCCACACTTCCTCCCGTAGCAATTCGGGTGGCGGCATAAGTACCAGTATTTGAATTGTAACCATCCGTAGAAGCATTTCCATTCATGGACACACTGTCCTTGGCGAAAATACCGAAATTAAACGCGCTTGCTGGCGTAGTCTGAACATAGCCTGTAACTGTACGCGTTTCTACGGCCTCCGTTGTGGAGGTCTGGGCAGGAGAATAAGCCGTAACGACAATCCTTTTGATGTTGCTTCCCATGTCCGTAACGGTGGTGCTGTATCCGCCCTGAAAGCCTCCGGACGTCATGGACGTATAACCACTCGACCACGGATAAGAAACGGTGCTGTTTTTGACGCGGTAATAAGCATCATCAAAACCTGCTTCCGCAATGTTAAACGCCATGATTTTATTTTTATTTCTTTCCGAAGATTTGATATAGCTGGTGGCAAAAGTAAAAGCTCCGAGCGCGAAAACCATAAGCGCGGAAAGAAGAAGATAGCTGGCAATCAAAAGAAAACCTTTTGAGTTGTTCAACGTTTTCATCCTGAGTTCCTCACTCTCGCCTGCCCCGTTAATTGAAGGGCCGTGGCCGGAATATTACGGCGGTTGATCATCATCCGCTGAACGCTCATGGCAACAGTGACAACAGACGGTGAACCTGTATTTCCTGTAAAGGTAAGCGCAGTGACGTCATTGGCCATCACCCGCGTCGTATTATTGCTCAAATCTGTACGAATGATCTGCCCGGCGGTAGAACCCGAACCCAGAGCATAGCGGATCTGACTGGTTCCCCAGTTGACGCCATAACCGCTCGTGACAGGGGTGCTGGAATTAGGCACTGTAAAAGTAATGGTCTGGCCGCTGTTGGTGATAGAAATACGTGTCGGGGATGACTCGCGTATTTCCTGGATCATGCGGTAAAGGCCTTCGCGCGCCGAAGTTTGAATGGTCATGCGGACACTGTTGCTTTCAAAAACATTCAGAGAAATACGCATGGAAGCGAAGATGGCATAGGCAATCATGGCGGACGCGCCCACGGACATCATCAATTCAATAAGCGTAAAACCCTTCTGGTTTTTGATCATCATGTCCTCTGTGTAATGTAAGTCCTTAACCTGGCTGTTACGGTTCGGTTCCCATTTTCAGAATAGCTGACAAGAACCGTGGCATCCAGCGGATCGGCGGTCGCGCTGGTATAGGACACTGTGACCGTTTCATTGGTCAGACTCGTGAAACCCGACACAGTGCCATTGTTCGGATAAGCCGCGGTCACATTCGCGGGAAATGTCCCGGTCGTGGCCGTATTGCGCATGGCTTCAATGACCCGGTTCGCATCCTGGTACGCGATACTGCGCTCAAACGCCGCCATGTTGGCCGACTGCAGGGCCGTCGCGGAACCCAGGAAACCTGTCACCAGGAGCACCACAACAACCATGGCGATCATGACCTCAATAAAGGTGAAGCCTCTTTCATCCGCTGCGGGATGAAAGAGGGCTTTGTTTATTCTCATAGCCTGTCTTTCTTCCGGCTTATTCAACCGGAGCCGCTTCCGCTACTTCACCGACGCAGATGCAATGATCTGCTTCCGGCAGAGTGTCGTTCAGCTTGGGAGATGAACAAGTCCCATTGCCGCTTGCGGCACAGCTTGTGCCCGGATCACGTTCACCCGCGTTGCAAAGACCCTGCTGATCCTCAAGCGACAGGTCCGGACTAACCTTGATCGAGCTGCAACCCGCGACCCCGGCCGGCGATTCTTCCTCGGCCATGACAACGGGCGCGGCAACCCCGACAACCATCAACATCACCAGAAACCACGCTGCAATTTTCATTTTCATTTCTCCTTCCAAGTTAAAAAAACGATACCTTCCTTATTGATTTAAGAGTACATGAGAATGGGGAGGGCTCTGTATAGCAAAATTCTTCTTTTAGGGTTTTAAATAAGTCGGTCCTCGGGGGAAATCATGAGGCGGAAAGATTGTTTTCCCGCCAGGATTTCATAGCCACCTGAGTACAGGGAGCATTCACATCACTCAGCTGGGTGTCAAAGTGAAGGCTGTAATTACCGCTTTGCTGATAATTATTGGCAAAAACCGCGCCGTAAAAATCGCCTCCGCCCGTATAAGTGACATTCGAAGCAGGTGCGTAAACGGCCCCGTAAAATTCACTGTTGCCCGAAATATTGACATCACTGCTTCCCGTGGCATAAATCAGAAAATTGGTGGGCGTGTTACCGGAAGTGGCCACACCATTACCCGCGATGCTTACGGCCCCATCGACATAAATAGTCACAGGTCCTGAAGCGCTGATGGACGCGTTACCGCTGATGCTGATGCTGTCAAAGTGGTAGGTTCCGGCCGTCAAATAATAAGTGCCATGGCTTAAATTCAGCGCGCCCTCGCTCGCAACGGTGGCAGTCGCCGGACCGCATTCAAGCACCACGTCTGTCTGCGCGTCTCCGTTAACGGTAGGATGGCCTACATAGCTGATAGCGTTCGCGCCTGTGGCAATATCACCCTCGCTGCCGCGGTTGGATCCCCCGTAGTTGCCAAAATCGGAATCGTAACTGTCCACCAGCGGCGTGCCATTTAAAACCAGAGAATTGCGCGCGTAGGCCGCGCGGTTAAACGGCGTGTTACTCAGCTGGACGTAAACTGTGACTGGTCGGGTTTCATAGGCCTTGGAAGTGCTGACATTGTCCGGTGCGAAACCGATCGCCTGCAGAAGGCGGGTGTTGACATCGGTCGGCTGGGTCAACCCCGTGCAGCTGGGCGGGCAGACCTGGACCGTGTAACCGCCCCGGTTTACGGTACCGTTTAAAGCCGTGAAGCCGGTGGTACCGGGGTAATTTGCGTTGCTTTTAAGCTGGACGATAGTGTTGTCTATCGCCGCTTCAGCAGTGTTAAAAGCGTAGATTTTATTCTGGTTTCTTTCAGTGGCCTGATTGAAAACCGTGTAACGCATGAAAAAGGCCATGGAAAAAACCTCAAGGACCGTAATCACAAGAAACACAGCAAGAAGAACGAAACCTTTCTGGTTTTGAGTATCCCATTTTTTATACATTTCGTAACCTCGCTTGCCCCGACAGCTGGATCGGTGTCGAAGCCATGGAGCGGCCCCCCGCGGTTGAGTGCTGTACGCTGAGGCTGACAGTCACTATTGACGGCGGACTTGTATTGCCTGTGAAGCTTAAAGCTGTAACATCATGTGCAATGACCGTGCTGACTCCATTCACAGTTCGGAGGACCTGATTCCCGCTGGCCCCGCCAAGGGAATAAGTCACCTGCAGGGCGGTGGTCCAGTCCACCGTATAATCGGCAGCTACTGGAGTCGCGGAATTCGGAAGGCTGAAAGTCACGCTGGTGTTCCCCGTCCCGAACGTGATGCGGTTGGAAGCCGTTTGCCGGATTTCCTGCAGCATTTTGTAAAGTCCCTCGCGCGAAGAATCATAAATAAGCATTTTTGCGTCGGCAGCTTGCCTCTGCTGGTCACCTGCCCGCAAAGCCAGATAAAGGCAGTACGACATAATGACGGTGATGGCCACCGTCACCATCAGTTCTAGCAGCGTAAAACCTCTCTGGCTTTTTAGTGTTTTCATGATCTTTTTGTGATGATCGTCCTTATCGTTTCCGTTGTCGGCCTGAGCCCTCGCAAATTCCAGCTGACAGTGACCGTGGTATCCAGCGGATTTGTAATGGTGCTTACGTAGGAAACCGTAATGGCCTGGCTGGTAAGATTGGTAAAACCAGTAACTGCCGCGTTGTTGGGGTAGGCCGCAATCACATTTGCCGGGAAAGTTCCCGTTTGCGCCGCAGTACGCATCCGTTCGATAACTTTATTCGCGTCCTGCATGGCGACCGAACGCTCAAAGTTTTCTTCATACCGGTGGGTCATCAAAGTGGAGGCCGACAACAGGCCAAAAAGAGCCAGGCTCATGACCGCTGCCGCGATCATGACTTCGATCAAAGTAAATCCGGCTTGCGCTGTCCTGGTACTCATAGGGCCTCCCTCCGTTACTAATGAAAGTTTTGTCCCTTTTGAGCCTATTAAATGGTACATTGCCCCCGAACCCAGGGGTAGACTCAGGGTATAGTAAGAATCTTCTTTTTAGCCTTGTAAAAAGAGGCCCTTTTCCGATGGCAAAATCAAGCGGTACCAGTTTGAGCTGGGCGTTTTATGACTTCGCCAATACCATCTTTTCAGCTGTCGTCCTGACAGCCTATTTCCCCCTCTACATGAACGAGCTGGCGCCGGACAAGCCCTGGTATCTGGGTACCGCAACCACCTTCTCCATGCTCCTGGCAGGCGCAGCCGTACCCTTTCTGGGCGCGCTAAGTGACGCAACGGGCAGGACCAAAAACTACCTTTTCAAAACCACGGCCGCCTGCATTTTTTTTCTTTTTTTCCTGAGCATTTTCAAATCACCCGGCCCCTTGATCGCGGCTTTTACCGTTTCCTGTTTTTTCTATCACGCCTCCCTGGTTTTTTATCACTCGCTCCTGCCGGCTGCCGCGCCGCCTGAAAAACAGGGTTTCGTTTCAGGGCTTGGCACGGGCCTTGGTTACCTGGGCGTTGTCATGGCACTGCCCATCGCGAATCAGGCAGAACATTTATGGGGAAAGCCCGTTGTTTTTACGGTGGCTGGAATTCTTTTCTTCGTTTTTTCGATTCCTATTTTCCTGTTTGTTCCGGAAAGAAAGGTTGCCACACCCCGGTCTTTTAAGTGGGGGCTATGGTGGGAAGAATGGCGGCACGCGCACCGGACGATCATGGGCCTGCCCTCCAGGCCGGCGCTGATGTATTTTTTTATTGGCAATTTCCTGGTGCTGGAGGCCCTGAACGGCACCATTTTCTGGTTCGCGGTTTACGCCCGCGAGGTATTTCATCCATCTTCCCAGGAGATCATTTACCTATTGATGGGCGTGAATGCCTCGGCTTTTTTGACCGGCCTGATTTGCGGTGTGCTGACGGATAAATTGAAATCGTCGACCCTGCTGGTCATTGCCGCGGCCGCGCTGGCGCTGAATTTAATCGCTCTTGTTTTAATGCCCAGCTTTGCGGCGTTCACCGCCGTGTGCCTGACCCTGGGCGCTTTCAGTATTTCGGGGATCTGGACGGCAGGCAGAAAGAGGGTCGTGGAGCTGGCGCCGCAGGAAGATCTTGGCGCGTATTTCGGCATTTATAACCTGACCACAAAATTCTCAATTATCTCCAACCTGCTTTTCTCGGTCGCAGCCGGAAAATTCGGCTTCCGTCCCGCCTTGCTTGCGCTTACAATCCCAGCAATGGCTTCTCTATTCTTTTTGAAGAAATCCGCTGCCCCGCGCCTGACCGCGCTGGCCCTTGTTTTATGCCTTGGCTTTTCCGGAAGCGTCATGGCAGCAGAAGAAACCGCCGTGCGCGTGATCTGGGACAATGAAAAATTGAAAAAAGCCACGCTGGATGATTACCCGCGAACGGGTGATGAGGTTTCCCTGCTCAAATCCAGCAAGGACGAAGAAGTCATGTTCATGAAAGAAGTCCTGCCTCCCATTAATGGCAGACCTGCCATGCGCCTGCCGGAAACCCGCCATATTCTGACGCAGAAATTTTACGCGGAAGGTAAAGTTGTGGGCTCTTCTGCTGAAACGGGTGAAAACGGCGAAGGCCTGCTTGTAAGCATGACCGTGGACCAGCAGAAATATCCGGGAGGAAAACCAGATGTTGAAGTCAGCGCGAAAATTTCAAAAGAAGGAAAACTCGAGATCGAGGCATATCCCCTGACCCAGGACGGGCTCAGGGAGAGTAAGTCTGCTGAACCTTCCGGAACTCCTGCATAACGTATTCCACCATCTTCGCTGTCCCGGCAATCATGTAAAGGGTCATGGCAATAATCGCCACGGTCAGAAAAATTTTCCAGAATGAATTGAACTTCGGGCTTTTCCACAACAGCGGAAAAGCAAGCGGACCAAGCAGTAAAAGAGCGGCAATGACCGAAGGCACCCCCAAATACCACGGGCTTTTTGCAGGAAGCGGCTCTTCAGCCATCAGCTTTTAACCTTCGCGTCCAGCTGGCCGCGCGCGTCAAGCGCGTACAGATCATCCGAACCGCCGATGAATTCATCGCCGATAAAAATCATGGGCACTGTCATGTGCCCGGTCTTTTCTTCAAGTTCTTCACGTTTTTTGTCATCATTCGAAAGGTCAACTTCCTCGAACGGGATGTTTTTCGATTTGAGCAGTGCTTTGGCGCGATTACAGTAGGGGCAGTATTGGGTGGTGTAGACTGTCACTTTTTTAGGCATGTTTTCCCTCGCTGACAATATTGGGGTGGTCCATGGCGCCGTCCGAGCAGTCTTCGAAATAACCGCAATGCGTGCAGCGAACCTTGCACTGGCGCTGGAGCATCGGCGTTCCGCAGTTCAGGCAAACAAAAACAGGCGCGGCCGCCCCGCTCATTTACACGAATTCCAGGATGCGCCGGATGACTTCCTCAATCACGCGGTTGGGCGTGGAAGCACCGGCCGTGATGCCAATCTTAAGCGGACCTTCAGGGAGCCAGGAAGAAGTCTCGATAATGTCGGGGCTGAAAACTTTTTTGTGCTGGATCTTGTCTCTCGAAACCAGGCAGCTTGCGTCCTTGACGTGATAGGCCGGGCAGAATTCGAGGGAAATTTCCACAAGATGACCGGTGTTGCTGGAATTGTAGCCGCCAACCACAATCATCAGATCCAGCCCCTCGCGCGCAAGCTTGAGGACCGCGTCCTGGCGTTCCTGTGTGGCCGAGCAGATGGTGTCAAAATGCCTGAAACGCGATTGCAGCTCTTCAACGCCGTAACGTTTACCGAGCGAACTTTTCATCATTTCCGCGATCTCAAGCGATTCGCTGGAAAGCATGGTTGTCTGGTTGGCGCAGCCGATATGGCCAAGGTCGCGGTCCGGATCAAAGCCGTCGGAAACGCCGGGGCCGAACTCTTTCAAAAATTCTTCGCGGCTCCCCCGACCCTCAATGTAATCGCAGACTTTCTGTGCCTGCTTCTTGTCTTTCACGACCAGGAATTTTCCTTGAGGGTAATTAGTGGCACGCGAACAGGTCGCCAGAGTCTCCTCGTGGTCGTATTTGCCGTGCACCACGGAGGTGAAACCTTCACGCGCGTAAGACTCTACCCGCTTCCAGACACTCATAACAGATCCGCAGGTAGTGTCCACAATGACACAGCCAAGGCTCTGAAGCTCATTTTGCAGCTTGATGGTCGCGCCGAAAGCAGGGAGCAGGACCACGTCCCTTTCTGTGATGCCGGAAGCTGAAATCGGATCAGCAAGAAACTGGATGCCCATTTCCTGCAGCTTGGTGTTCACACGCGGATTGTGGATGATTTCATTAGTCAGGAAAATACGGCGGTCAGGGAATTTCGCGCGAGTTTCATAGGCATAATCAATCGCGCGGTCGACGCCGTAGCAAAAACCAAATTCCTCAGCGAGC
>CAZKMJ010000010.1:0-588 GCA_964553835.1 uncultured bacterium | reverse complement strand
GTCCCTGCTGGAGTGTGTAATTCTGTGACTTGATCTGATCAATCAGGCCGCTGTGGTAGCTTTCCTTCAGCTGCGGCTTGATCTGTTCCTTGAGTCCGAAACTTTTGCGGATGATCCCGGCGTTTTCGTTCATAGCTCAGGAAATAACTTTCAATTCCTTGATCTCGACGCCCGCCTCGGCCAAAAGTTTGAAGGAAGTTTCAGACATGGGATAGGAAACATTGTAAATGACCTGGCTGATGCCGGCATTAATGATCATCTTTGTGCACATCAGGCACGGTGAAAACGTCGTGTACAGGACCGAGCCGCTGATGTTCACTCCGTGGTAGGCAGACTGAACAATGGCGTTTTCCTCGGCATGCGAGCAAAGGCATTCTTCCAGCCCCTTGCCGGAGGCGTCGATGGCATTGCAGCGCGGGCACCCGCCGTCCATGCAGTTTTTAACGCCGCGCGGCGTGCCGTTGTAACCCGTGGAAATAATGCGTTTGTCTTTCACAAGCACGGCAGCGACTTTTCTTTTGATGCAGTTGGAGCGCAACGCGACGACCTTGGCAATGCCCATAAAATAATTGTCCCAGTCGGGACGGG
>CAZKMJ010000009.1:24072-25024 GCA_964553835.1 uncultured bacterium | reverse complement strand
CCAATCCTGGCGTGACCTTGGCTTTAATCAGGTCACCTTTGAAACTATGCATATGGAAGATCCCATGGACCGATGGGTCAAGGTCAGTGTGGATGAAAAAGGGGAAGTGCAGGTTGATTTTTCTGAGTACGACCGCTACTTCCGCCAGTACCTTGAAAACCTGGGCGCGAAGCCTTTCGTTTATCTTGGCAATGTTCCGCGCGCGCTTTCTTCCAAACCCGATGATCCCGATTTTGCCGTATATCCACCTAAAAACCTGAAACTCTGGCGCTCTTTTGTAAAAAAAATCGTTCAGCATAATGTTGAGAAATTCAGGCTCAAAGGTCTGAACTACGGCGTTATTGGCGAGCCGGACCATCATGAGTCCTGGCGCGGAACATTAAAAGAGCATATCGAACTTTACGCGGCCACTTATCAAGCAGTGAAAGCTGCAGACAAGTTTGCGAAAGTCGGCGGACCGGCGGCCATGAGCTGGCGCAAAACCGCGAATACTCAGGGCGCTGCCTTTTTTCTTAAAGACTGGATCAAGGCTCTGGCGGCACACAACCAGGAGGACCCGGACCAAGCGGTGGGGCTTGATTTTGTTTCCTGGCAGGACTATGGCTGGACCGGTAAAAAAATTTCTGAAGGCGCGGAAGCGGTTAGTGGATATTTAAAAGACAATGGTTTTGATCCTGCCACACCTAAAATGCTCGCGGGCAGCGGCTGGGGGTCATGGTCGAGCGATTACCTGGACACAAAGCAGAGCCCGTGGCAGCGCGCGTCGTTTGTTCTGGGCAATCTGATAGATGAATTTCGCGACCCGTCCAAAAGAAATTTTCAACAGGCCCTTTATTATTCATTTTATTTCAATGATTACTGGCTGACCCCGGAAACGGAAAAGGACCTGCAGATGCAGAGGTCGGTAGCCATGGTCATCATCCCAAAGCAGGGGCGTTTTCAGCTGACGCCG
>CAZKMJ010000009.1:21558-24062 GCA_964553835.1 uncultured bacterium | reverse complement strand
AAAAACATGTCTACTGGCCAGGCCGTTGAAACCGGCGGGCAGAAGCCGCTTGAATCCATGGCGGTCGTGGATGAAGCGGGCGAGCGCGTGGTGGTAACGGTCACCAATCCGACTTCCGAACTTTCGGTCGCGGATTTTTCTGTCAAAAATATTCCGCTCGATTTAAGCGTGGTCAAAGCCCGGCTGCAGAGCATTGATGAATTTCACAGTGTGGACGGCTACGGCCTGGAAGAAGGTTTTGAAATTGAGCCAAAGATCACCGGCAAGGACGCTGAAATCTCCATTTTTATCAAGCCTTACGGTACGCTTCAGATGACCTGGAGAAAGCCGGATCCTCCTAAAGAAGAAGACAAGCCAAAGGAAGAAGAAGCGGCTGATGATGATATCAATCCCAGGGTGCCGATTTGAAACTCCACTGCCTCCAGCATGTTCCGTTTGAAGGCCTTGGAGCCATTGAGCTCTGGGCCCTTGAACGCGGTTTTGAAATATCTTATACCGCGTTGTGGGACAATCCCGCGTTTCCGGACATCAAAGATTTTGACTGGCTGGTCATTATGGGCGGGCCTATGAATGTGGACGAGGAAAATTTATATCCCTGGCTCCGCGAGGAAAAAAAGTTCATCGAGAGGGCCATCAAGGCCGATAAGAAAGTTTTAGGCGTGTGCCTGGGAGCGCAGCTGATTGCCCGGGTGCTTGGCGCCCATGTCATCAAGAACCCTTTCAAGGAAATCGGCTGGTTGCCCGTTACATTGACTGAGGAAGCCAGGCATTCCCGCCTTTTTCAGGATCTGCCTCCGGAATTGACCGTATTCCACTGGCATGGAGACACTTTCGAGCTTCCCAAAGGTGCTGTGAGGATGGCTGAAAGCCAGGCATGCCTGAACCAGGCTTTTATTTACAAAAACAACGTCGTTGGCCTGCAGTTTCATCTGGAGTCCACGCCGGAAAGCGTAGGCCTTCTGATGGACCATTGCGCGGATGAAATGGTGCCGGGGCCTTATATCCAGAGCCGTGACGAAGTGTTGAACGGCCGGGAGCATTACAAACAGATTTTTTCAGCCCTTTCAAAGATTTTGAACGCCATGCATGAAAAAAATAAAATGGAGCATAAATGAAAAAAAATATCCTGTATTTCCTGGCTTCTTTTCTTTTAGCAGCAATTCTTCTGCCTGCGCCTGCCCGGGCCGCGAACCGCGATGACGGTATGCAGCCCGCGCGGGGTTTCTATCTGCCTGAAGGCAGCCCTTCGGCAGGCAAAAAAGCTTTTGAGCGCCTCAAATGTTTTACCTGCCATGCTGTGGAAAAAGGCGGTTTTCCTGCTCCCACCTCTGAAAAGCCGGGCCCTGAGCTGGGAGAGAAACAGGCTGGCTATGCGCCCGGATGGATTTTAAATTCGATTGTTTCACCTTCACATACCATTGCCTGGAACAGCGACGGTACCGCTAAAGACAGCGAGCTTTCCCGCATGGGAGATTTCACGGAGATTATGACGGTCCGGGAAATGCTGGATCTTGTGACCTACATCCGTTCATTTGGATGGGAAGAGGAAGAGCAGGCTAAGTGAGATTCCTTGTAATTCTGTCCCTGATTTTTTTTGCGGGCTGTTCGAGCAGGGACTGGATGTCCAAGTATTATATGCTCAAGGCCGAGAACGCGCTTTCCGAGGCCGCAATCATGAAAGAAAAGCGCGCGGAGTACGCCAACCGTGTGCCTTTATACGCCAAAGCCTGCAGTTTTTTCCGGCAGTCTTATGACACGGATAACCGTGTGTTCACGCTCAACCGCATTGAAGAAGCGTCCGACGCGTGCTGGCGTGCTGGTGACAAGGAGAATGAAGAGTTGTTCAAAAACTTCGAAGAAGATTACGCGAAGAAACACCCGCAGGAGTTTGAACACGGTGACTCCGGTGTGGCCATGATGGACATGGGGGGATAATGGCTGACTCCACTCCATACCGCCTGCTTTCAAAGGATTTTGTTTCCGAAATTAATGTGAACGGCGGAAAATTCGTCAAAGTAGAATCCGCGGCCCTGACGCTCCTGGCCAGGCAGGCTTTTATTGATGTTTCCTTTTATCTGCGCCCCGGACACCTGCAGAAGGTCGCGGCTATCCTGAATGATCCTGAGGCCTCTGAAAATGACCGCTTCGTGGCGGAAACCCTTTTGAAAAACGCGGCTGAAGCGGCCAAGCTCAAACTGCCTTCATGCCAGGACACAGGCACGGCCATTGTGTTTGGCAAAAAAGGCCACCTCGTTTTGACCGACGGTAAAGATGAAAAATCCCTGGAGCAGGGCGTTTACGAAACTTTTCAGGAAAAAAGCCTGCGTTATTCCCAGATGGCCGCGCTTTCCATGTTTGAGGAAAAAAATACGGGAAACAATTTGCCCGCTCAGATTGACCTGGCGGCTGTGGAAGGCAGCGAGTACAACTTCCTTTTTCTGGCCAAGGGCGGCGGATCCGCCAACAAGACCTTCCTTTATCAGGAAACCAAATCGCTTTTGAAT
>CAZKMJ010000009.1:11338-21542 GCA_964553835.1 uncultured bacterium | reverse complement strand
GCCTTATCATATCGCCGTGGTCATCGGCGGCACTTCAGCTGAAGCGACGCTCAAGACTGTAAAACTCGCTTCCGCCGGTTACTACGATGAGCTGCCCACGGCCGGCAATGACAAAGGCCTGCCGTTTCGGGACCTGGAATGGGAGAAAAAAGTTTTCCTCCTTGCCCAGCAGACGGGGATCGGGGCGCAGTTTGGCGGTAAATATCTGGCGCATGATGTGCGTGTAGTGCGTTTGCCGCGGCATGCGGCTTCGTGCCCGGTTGGTATTGGCGTCAGCTGCAGCGCGGACCGCAATATAAAAGGAAAGATCACGAAGGACGGAATTTTCCTTGAGCAGCTTGAAACCAATCCCGCGCGGTTCCTTCAGAGTATCAAAAAAACGGGGGAGCAAGCGCCTGTTGCCGTTGATTTGGACCGACCGATGGAAGAAATCCTCAAAGAGCTATCCCGGTATCCGGTCAAAACCCGGCTGAGCCTGAACGGCCCCCTGATTGTGGCCCGGGACATCGCGCATGCCCGCATTAAAAAAATGCTTGAGGAAGGCAGGCCAATGCCCGATTATTTTAAGCGTCACCCGGTTTACTATGCAGGTCCGGCCAAAACCCCGGAAGGCATGCCGACTGGAAGCTTCGGCCCCACCACGGCGGTGCGTATGGACAGCTATGTGGAAGAGTTTATGAAGCACGGCGCTTCCCGGATCATGCTGGCAAAAGGAAACCGCGGGCCTGTGGTCACCGAAGCCTGCAAGAAATACGGCGGCTTTTACCTGGGTTCGATTGGCGGGCCGGCGGCGGTGCTCGCGGCTGAAAACATCGTCAAGGTGGAGATGGTGGATTTTGAGGATCTTGGTATGGAAGCCGTGCGAAAAATTACCGTGAAGAATTTTCCGGCGTTTATCGTTTGCGATGACAAGGGAAATAATTTTTTTAACCAGCTTTCCACTTTCGCGAAAGCGGAAGTCTGACAGGAGAAGGAAATGTTCGACAAGTTGAAGGGAATGAAAGACCAAATGGCCATGCTTCAGAAGCTCATGACCGACCCAAATTTCCGGGCTTTCATGATGCACCCGAAAATTCAGGCGCTTTTGCGGGACCCGGAATTTCAGGAAGCCATGCAAAAGCAGAAAGACCCGACAACGCTTTTATCCAATCCGAAGTTTGCGGCGCTGCGCAATGATCCTGAAATCGCTCAGCTGGCTTCGAAACTGAATCTTAAACCGTAAAGGAAGGCATCCATGGGGGATTCAAAGAAAAAAATTCTGATGGTCGAGGATGAGGCGCCGGTGCGTGAGCTGGTCAAAAGCCTTGCTGAGGCCCGGGGCTATACCTTTTTTGAAGCGCCGGACGGGCAGAAAGGCGTTGAAGCCGCGAAGAAGCACCATCCCGATATTATCCTGATGGACGTGAATATGCCTAAAATGACCGGCTTTCAGGCTCTTGAAAAGCTTAAAAGCGACAAAAAAACCCAGAACATACCCGTGATTATGCTGACCACGCGCGACACCCAGGAAGACATGTCGCAGGGTATGGAGCTTTACGCGGACAAGTACATTCCGAAACCGTTTAATTCCGAGCATCTTTTTGAAGAAATCCGGAAAACTTTGGGCGCGCAGGGGTTATAATACATGACAGCTTTAAAAGACAATCTGGTCTGGATCGATATGGAAATGACGGGTCTCAATCCGGACAAGGAAAGGATCATTGAGGTCGCGGTACTGGTCACGGATTCAACTTTGAAGACAGTGGCGGAAGGCCCGGACCTGGTGATTCACCAGCCGGTAAAAATCCTGAATGCCATGGACAGCTGGAACAAGAAGCAGCACGGCAAGTCGGGTTTGATTGAAGCGGTAAAAAAATCCAAGATTTCCGTGAAGGTCGCGGAAAGGAAAATTATCAACTTTGTTAAAAAGCACTGTGAGGCTGGCAAAGCCGTGCTTTGCGGCAATTCCGTCTATCACGACCGGCGTTTTATTATTAAATATATGCCCAAACTCAATAAATTTTTACACTATCGCCTGATCGACGTCAGCACTGTGAAGGACCTGATCCGGCGCTGGTATCCCAAAAACAAGGAAATGCCCAAGAAAAACGAAAACCACCGCGCGATGGACGACATCCGCGAGTCCGTTGAGGAACTCCGTTTTTACCGCAAGCATTACTTTAAGAGCTAGCCATGTCGGTTCTTTTTCAAGTTCATAATATCTGCAAATCGCACGGCGCAAGGATCATCCTTGAAGATGCCAGCGCTTCATTTTCCCTCCACCAGAAAATCGGTATGATTGGCCGCAACGGGACGGGCAAATCGACGCTTTGCCGTATCATCACCGGCGAAGAAGAGATGGATTCCGGCCATATCTCCAAAAATTCGGACCTGCGCCTCAGCTACCTTGAACAGCATGACCCTTATAAAATGGATGAGCTGGTTACCGACTTCCTGCAGCGTTATTCCGGCAGGGAAGAATGGGAATGCGGCGAAATGGCCGGGCGTTTCCAGATCAAGCATGAAATGTTGTATGCGCCGATTGGCGACCTGGCCGGCGGTTACCGCACCCGCGTCAAGCTCACAGCCATGCTTTTGAAAGAACCGAATTTCCTGATTCTGGACGAACCCACCAACTATCTGGACTTGAGCACGCTGCTGCTTTTGGAAAATTTCCTGAAAGAATTCAAAGGCGGTTTCCTGATTGTGACCCACGACCGCGAATTCATGAAACGTACCTGCACGTCCACCATGGAAGTGGAAAATGGCAAGCTGACTTTTTATCCTGGCGGCATCGAGTCCTATTTTGAGTTCAAGGAAGAGCAGCTTGAGCAGAAGCTTGCCTATAACAAGGGTGTGGAAAGCAAGAAGAAGCAGCTGCAGGATTTCGTGGACCGTTTCAAGGCTCGTGCTTCCACCGCGACCCGAGCCAAGTCGAAAATGCGCCAGATCGAAAAGCTTCAGACTGTCGAGATCACCGCGCCGCAGGCCACTGCGAATATCCGCATTCCGGGCATCGAGCCCAAGGGTGGCGTGGCGCTATCCGTGCAGGACATGACCATTGGTTATCCCAACAAGGACATTGCCACCAATCTTTATTTCGACATTGACCGCGGCCAGAAAGTCGCGATCCTGGGCGACAACGGCCAGGGTAAAACGACTTTTATGCGGACCATTGCGGGTGATCTTCAACCCAAGGCCGGAAGTTTCAAATGGGGCACAGGCCTCAAGGTGGCCTACTATGCCCAGCATGTTTTCCAGAGCCTGACCCCAACCCACGACGTTTACGCGCATTTGTCGCATGTGGCCGCGGAAGGCGTGGGCCAGCAGGACATTCTGGACATGGCGGGCGCGTTCCTTTTCAAGGGCGATGATGTCCGCAAGAAAGTTTCTGTGCTGAGCGGCGGTGAGCGCGCGCGCCTGGTGCTGGCGGGCCTTCTCTTGAGTAAAAGCCAGGTGCTGATGCTGGACGAACCAACGAACCATCTGGACTTTGAAACCGTGGAAGGGCTGGCCAAGGCCCTGCGTGATTTCCCGGGCACGGTCTTTTTCATCAGCCACGACCGGACCTTTGTGAACCTGATCGCGAACATGATTCTGGAAGTCAAAAATGGAAAGATCAAACGCTATCCCGGCAAGTATGAGGAATATGTCTACCACCTTGAAAAGGAAATGGAAGAAGACCTGATCAAGGAAGGTTACGGTCCGCGCAAAGCGGAGAAAAAGGACAAGTCCACGGCTGAAAAGGAACTCAAGAACCTGCAGGCCAAGCTCAAGAAGCTGGAAGAAAAAATCGCGGTCGACAAGGCTGAGCAGGACGCGCTTATGGATGAGTTCGCCAAGAATCCACAATGGTCGCGCGAGAAGAAAGAAAAGCTCGACCAGGTCACTCTGGCGCTGCAGGAGCATGAGGCGGACTGGATGGAAATTCAGGAGCAGATCCAGGAACTCGAGGAGTGAGCTCCAAAGTCCTGGGGGTCGTCTTTATCGCCGTGGCTTTCTGGGCCGGGGCGCAGAAGGACGCGACCTGGGGCCTGTTGTCCTTCCTGCCTTTTTTTGTCATCGGCGTCGCCCTTCTTACCCGTAATAAATGGCAAAAATAGCGAAGATTTCGCTATAATTTCTTCCTATGAACCTTCAGACCAAACTTGATTTCGGAGGGCGGGGTGTCGTGGCTTTCGAGAGCCGTATGGCCGATATCATGGCCCAGAACATCCTCCGTAAAAGCGGCCGTCCTGTGGTCGCGCCTTCCATGCAGGAAATCCCGCTTGATAAAAACCCCGAAGCTTTCGCGTTTGGTGAAAAAATTTTCGGTGGCCAGATCGAGGTCCTGATTTTTATGACCGGAGTGGGTTTCCGGATGCTGGTTGAAGCTCTTTCTACCAAATTTCCCAGGGAACGTATTCTTCAGGAATTTTCCAGGCGCACCATCGTGGCGCGCGGGCCCAAGCCTGTGCAAGCCCTGCGTGAAGCAGGTATCCAGGCAACCATTACTGTGCCCGAACCTAACACTTATTTTGAAATTCTTGAAACGCTTGATTTAAGCAAGAAGAGCGTGGACCTGAAGGGTAAGACCGTGGCTGTCCAGGAATACGGTGTTTCAAGCCCGGAATTGCTTGACGGCCTCAAAAAGCGCGGAGCGAGCGTCGTGCGGGTGCCAGTGTACCGTTGGGCGTTGCCGGATGATACCGGCCCTTTGCTCAATGCCATTGACGAGCTGGTCCAGGGGAAGGTGGATTTCACGCTCTTCACTAACGCCCAGCAGGTACGCAATGTCCTGCAGGTAGCCGCGGAAAAGGGCATGGAAAAAAAGCTGATCGAGGCTTTCAAAAAAACCGTAGTGGCGTCGGTCGGCCCAACCTGCAGCGAAGCGTTGAAAGAATGCGGGATTCCGGTCGATTTTGAGCCTACTCATCCCAAGTTGGGCCATCTGGTGTCTGAAACCGCTGCGCAGGCGGAACAGCTGCTGGCGGACAAAAAAAATCCGGCACCGGCTTTTGATGTTTCGCCAAAAAAGCAGGACCCCAAAAAGACTAGAGAATCCGTTTTTCTGAAGGCCTGCTGGCGGGAAAACACTTCTTACACGCCTGTCTGGTTGATGCGTCAGGCCGGCCGCTATCAGAAGTCCTACCGAAAGATCCGTGACAAGGTTTCGTTTATTGAACTGTGCCGCAACAAGGAGCTATGCGCGGAAGTCACCATTTCCGCATGCGAACAGATTGGCGCGGACGCAGCCATTATTTTTTCCGACATCTTGTTGATCGTTGAAACGCTGGGGCTTGGGCTGGATTACATGAAAGGTGATGGTCCGGTCATTTCCGGCGCGCAGGGCAGCGGTCTTCAGGTTGATTCCCTGCGTGAAATCGAACCTGACAGCCTTGCTTTTGTTTATGATGCCATCAAGTTGACTCGTTCCTGTCTGCGCCCCGAAATTCCGCTGATTGGTTTTTCCGGTGCCCCCTTTACATTGGCTTCTTACATTATCGAAGGGGGCGGCTCCAAGGCTTTCGCGCAGACCAAGAAGTTCATGCTTTCTGATTCTGGTGCATGGCACGCGCTCATGAAAAAACTTTCGCGTGGCATTACAGCTTATCTTAATCGTCAAATTGATGCGGGCGCGGATGCTGTTCAACTCTTTGACAGCTGGGTCGGATGCCTGGGACCCGATGAATATAAAAAATTCGTTCTGCCGCACAGCCGCGAAATTATCAGTAATATAAAAAAGGGCACTCCGGTCATTCATTTCGGAACGGGTACCGGAACTTTCCTGAAAGAGTTCACTGAAGCGGGCGGAGACGTGGTCGGTGTCGATTTTCGCTGCCGTCTGGGCGATGCGTGGAAAATCATCGGGCATGACAAGGCTGTTCAGGGAAACCTGGATCCCGCGATTTTATTTGCGGATGTGAAAGTGATTCGTGAGCATGTTAAAGCCATCCTTGATTCCGTTCAGGGTCGGCCCGGACATATTTTTAATCTGGGCCACGGTATCCTGCCGTCAACACCGGAAGACCATGTGAGTGCGTTGGTGGACGCAGTCCATGAGTTCAGTGCCCGGAGGTCCTGATGACACCTCGGGTCGTCGTGGTAGGCGGCGGTATTTCGGGGCTTGCATGCGCTTACAGACTTCAGGAGCTACTGCCGCAAGCTGATATCCAGGTTTTGGAGGCCCGAAACCACCTGGGTGGCATGTGTGAAACCATGTCGAGGGATGGTTTTCTTCTAGAGGGAGCACCCGATGCCTTCATGGCAGACCGGCCATTTATCCACGAGTGGCTTGAAAAAACGAGTCTTAAATCCTTCACAATTGGGACAAATGCTAATTTTAGGGCTAGTTTCTGCCTAAAAAATGGGAAATTGTCACAGTTTCCAAAGGGTTTTTATATTATCTCTCCCACAAGCTTCAAATCTCTCCTTCAACTTAACCTGTCTTTTCTGGGAAAGTTGCGTATGGCCCTGGAGTATTGGCTTCCTCCTCGCAAAGATGAAAAAGATGAAAGTGTATCGGAATTTATTTCCCGGCGGTTTGGCCGGGAGGCCCTGATCCGGATAGGCCAGCCTATGGTGGGCGGCATTTACACGGCAGACCCTGCCGGGTTGAGCGTGCAGGCTGCCATGCCCCGGTGGTATGAAATGGAGTAGGAGCACGGCAGTGTCATCCGTGCGTTGAAAGTCCGGCAGAAATCCGCGGAACAGGAAGCCAGTGGACCGCGTTATTCCTTATTCCTTTCCATGGCGCGCGGCATGGGGCAGATGATCGAGGAACTCGCGGCCAGGATGCCGAAGGTCAAAATTCGTACTGCTTTTCCGGTGGTCCGGATGGAAAACCAGGGAGCATGGAAATTAACCAGTGAAAATGGAGAAAGCCTGGAAGCCGACGCGGTCTGTCTTGCAGTTTCCTCCCACCGTGCGGCAAGGCTGATTGGACCTTTCGCGCCGGCAATCGCGAATCAGCTTGATTCGATTCCGTATGAGTCCGCGGTCACGGTCAACCTGGCTTATCGCGCTTCTGAGATTCCGGAAGTTCCTCAAGGTTTTGGTGTGGTGGTTCCGTCCGCGGAGAAAAGGAAAATTATCGGCATGACTTTTTCCAGCCGGAAATTTCCCGGCCGCGCACCCGAAGACCATGTGCTGGTGCGTGTTTTTCTGGGCGGCGCGCTTCACCGCGACATTCCCGGCCTTAGCGATCCGGAAATTCTGGCGGCAGTAAGAACGGAATTGAAAGACATTTTGAAAATCGAGGCCCGTCCCGTTTTTTCTGTCCTTCGCCGTTATCCGCGCGCCATGCCGCAGTACCACGTCGGTCATTTGGACAAAGTGAAAAAAATTTTCTCGGACCTGCGCACTCAGCCTGGTCTTTTTCTGACAGGAAATGCCTATTGGGGTGTTGGTATTCCGGAATGCATCGCGCGAGCGGAGCAGGCCGCGGAACAGATGGTCGAATATCTCGGGAGTTCCCATGACTGATTTTGATCACGTGCTTCTGGTAGGGTTCGGCGGTCCTGAAAAACGCGCGGACATCTGGCCTTTTCTGCTGGAAGTGACCAGGGGTACCAATGTTCCTGAAGAAAGGCTGAAGGACGTCCTCCATCATTATGAGCAGGTGGGCGGAAAGTCGCCTTACAATGAAGCTGTGCGCCAGCTGGCGCGCAATCTTCAGGAAGTTCTGTCTCATTCTCTGCCTCTTCCGGTTTTCACCGGCATGAAAAATTGGCATCCCTTCATGAAAGACACTCTGACCGAGATTAAAAGTAAAGGCCTCCGGAAGGGCATTGCCGTGGTGCTGGCGCCGCACCGTTCACCCGCGAGCTGGGACAAATACCTGCGCTGCGTGGAAGAGACATTGAAGGAAACAGGCGCGGGCATTGTTTATGAATATGTACGGCACTGGTATGACCATCCGGGTTTTACCGGTGCTTTCGCGGACCAGATTAAAAAAGCCATGGGCCCGAAATACAGCACTCATGTAATTTTTTGCGCGCACTCCATCCCGGTTGAAATGGCGGCCAAATGCGAGTACGCGCAGGAATTTAAAATTTCCTCTGAGCTTGCGGCCAGGGAAGCCGGAGTTTTTTCATGGAACGTTGCCTACCAGTCGAGGAGCGGCAGCCCGCGCCAGCCCTGGCTTGAGCCGGATATTTGTGACTCCATCAGTGAAACGGACAAGGCGAGATTTACCGACGTGCTGGCCGTTCCCATCGGATTCTTATGTGAGAATGTGGAAATCCTTTTTGATCTGGATATAGAAGCCCGGCAGGCCGCGGAAAAATCGGGTCTCAAATACCGCCGCTGCGGGACGGTCATGGAAAGCCCCCGGTTTATCTCCATGATGACCGATTTAATTCTGGAAAAAGCGGGGGTCCTCAATGGATGATTCGGAGCTGGTTTATTCCACGGATCCGGCGCGAAACCAGAAATGCTTGCGCTGCAAAAAGCTCAAGCCGGAATGCATCTGCCAGACCCTGAAAGAAATCCCGGCGCCCCCATTCACCGTGGTTATGAGGCTTGAAAAAGCAGGGCGGGGCGGGAAAACCGTCACGGTCCTGGACCGTCTGCCCCGGCATGAAAAGCTGCTGGACGGGCTGTCGCGCAAGCTTAAGCAGCAATGCGGAGCGGGCGGCACCTTCGGAGTGCGCGACGGGCATGGTATCATTGAGATCCAGGGGGATGTCCGGGCAAGAGTCAGGGCAATCCTGGAAAAGGAAGGCATCCCCGTAAAAGGAGCCTGAATGGAATCTGAATGGAAAAAATGCAATGCCTGCAAGAAACCCATTGAGCATAAAGCCGATTATTATGTCTGCTCTGTCAGCACCTGCAACCAGAAGACCACAAGCTTTGTGTTCTGTACGGTTTCATGCTGGAGCTCCCATATCGCGCTTTTTAACCACCGCAACGCTTTTGCTGAAGAAAAGACCGCGCCCGCGGCCTGAACGCTGATGTATCACATCCAGATTGTGGGTGCCGGCTACACAGGTTCCCGCATTGCTTTTGATTTCATGGCCAAAAAGCAGAAGGTCTGGGCCGTGACGCGAACAGTAGAACGTCATCCGGAATTTACGCAGGCAGGGATCACGCCGCTGGCCGCGGACCTGACTCAGCCCGAAACTCTCGAAAAACTTCCTCCCGCGCATTTTATCGTCATTTGCCCATCGCCGGAAACGCGTACCCCGGCTGATTACCGCAAAATTTATCTTGAGGGTGTGGGGAATTATCTCCGGGCACTGAAAGCAAAGTCCCGGCCTTCTCTTATTCTTTATCTTTCAAGCACGGGTGTATGGCGTGACCGGCAGGGAGAATGGATGGATGAATCCATGCCGCCGGACGCGGACCATGAGCGGGGAAAAATCCTGGCGCAGGCTGAAGAGCAGGTGCTGGCATCCGGCTTTCCGGCTGTGGTGTTCCGGCTCGCGGGCATTTACGGCCCGGAGCGCAACCGCCTTGCCGCGTTCAAGGCCGGTAAATGGCCGCAAAGCAGGGAAAATGGCTGGATGAACCTGATCCATGTTGAAGACATTGTCCGCGCGGTGCCGGTACTTTTCAAAAGTGCCAAAACGGGCGAGATTTACACGGGCGTGGACGATGGTCCGGTGCTGAAATCTGATTTTGCGGCTTTTCTGGCCGAGAAAACCGGCGTGAAACCGGCCTTTGCAATGGATGATGGCAGGTCGGGCAAGCGCTGTTCCAATCAAAAGCTGAAATCCCTCGGTTTCCAGTCTCTTTATCCAACTTTTCGCGAAGGTTATTCTAAACTCTGACCTCCCGCAGGCCGATCTTTTTTAATGAAAGGCCTAACCCCGGAGGTTTTATGAATCCAGACGAAAGAATTTCGCGTGTGGTAAAAGCGGCAGAAAATTTGCGCTGTCGGGTGGGTTTTTTTGGAGAACGGGCACTTGCCGCGGAACGGTCAACCCGGTTTTACCGGGAAAAGATCGACGAAATTTGCGAGATGGTCCGCAATTTTAAGCGCCGGTCAGTTTCCCGGTAAATATCGGGCCTTACTTTTTCTTCGCGGGTGCGGCCGGCGGTGCAGCGGGAGCGGCAGCCGGTGCGCCGGGAGCTCCTGTGGGACGCTGCGGGAAATCCATCAGCTTCACGTCCGCGGGAACTGAAAAATCAGAGTCCTGAAGCTTCGCGTCGAAATTGATATTCTCCATTTCGATGATCGTGGTAGCTTCGGGCGCCTGCACTTCAATTTTCACGGGGAACTGTTTTTCCTTCCAGATCCAGG
>CAZKMJ010000009.1:0-11328 GCA_964553835.1 uncultured bacterium | reverse complement strand
GGCTTCTTGATATTCGGTTCGGTAAAGGACCACACTTCGCAGTCGTAATTTCCGACCTTTTCATCGCCGGTTTTCTGTCCGCCATTTTCTTTCAGGAAATCCATGTAATGGGGGATGTCACGGGTGATGTTGGGGCGGTCCATAGCGGCCGGGATCTTGGTCGCGACTTTCTGGGCCGGGAGATAGCTGAAAAGGCCTTCTTTGTTGCGCAGCATGATGCTTTTCAGGCCGCCGAAATCGGACTCGGCGCGGAGCAGGTCGTCCTTGCTCTGGACCTTGATGGTGGCAACGACTTTGCCGCCCATGGAGATTTTCTGGTCATAGGTGGCCGTAAAAGCGAACGCGCGGCCCGAGATAAAAAGGATTGATAAAAACAGGAAAGCGAATTTCGAAATTTTCATAACTCCTCCAGTTTAGGTGACTTCTGAGTATACCAGACAGGGCTGGTTTCGTCTTTCACGATTTTTTAGACGCTGCCGGGGGCATTGCCATTCAAAGCATTTTCTGGTACCTTATGGCCTCAACGGAGGATTTATGAGCATGCCAGGTCCTATGGAAATCATCGTTATTCTGCTCGTCATTCTGCTGCTGTTCGGCGCCAAGAGGCTTCCCGAAATCGGCAGGGCGCTGGGCGATGGTATCCGCGAGTTCAAAAAAGCCATCAAAGACGGCTCCGGCGACGACAAGAAGTAACCCTGTCTAATATGAAGAAGCCGGTGATCATCGGTATCATGCTGGCTTCTGCCCTGCTGTCTTTTTCCATGGCGCCCAAACCCGCAAAACCTCCGGTCTCTGACCCGCGCCTTGACGGCCTTGTCCGGGCGCCTGAATTTCCCTCCCATCTCGAATGGCTCAACACTGACAAGCCCATTTCCCTTAAAAACCTTCAGGGAAAAATCGTTCTCCTGGATTTCTGGACTTTTTGCTGCATCAACTGCATGCATGTCATTCCGGAGCTGAAAAAGCTGGAGGAAAAATATCCTGAAGAGCTTGTTGTGATTGGTGTTCATTCCGCGAAATTTGAAAATGAAAAGAATACTGACTCCATCCGTCAGGCCATCCTGCGTTATGAAATCAAACACCCGGTCCTGAATGACAAGGACATGGAGACCTGGCAGATCTACGGCGTGCACGCATGGCCGACACTCGTGTTGATCAATCCGGACGGCCGGATCATCGGCAACCAGTCCGGCGAAGATATTTTTGAGCTCTTCGACGGCATCATCAGCGAAACCATCCGTTATTTCGATGCAAAAGGCCGGCTGAAGCGGAGTCCCATGAAGCTGGCGCTTGAAGAAGCTAAAAGGGAAGACACGCTTTTGTCTTTCCCCGGAAAAATCCACGCAGCCGGTGGCCGGCTTTTTATCAGTGACTCTAATCATAACCGTATTTTGATCACAGACAGCGAAGGAAATATTCAGGACTCCATCGGAAGCGGCGCCATTGGGCAAAAGGACGGCGATTTTGAAACGGCGGAACTGAACCATCCTCAGGGCACTTTCCTGGAGGGTGACTTCTTATATATAGCAGACACTGAAAATCATCTGGTGCGCAAGGCAGACCTCAAGAATCGAACGGTCAACACTGTGCTTGGCACCGGGGAAAAGGCCACTTTTGTTTATGGGCTAAAGGGTGTGGGGACTTCCGTGCCTTTGAATTCGCCGTGGGACCTGCTGGCACGAAAAGGGAAGCTTTATCTTGCCATGGCGGGTTCACATCAACTGTGGATCGCCGACATGGTTACCTGGGACGCGAAACCTTTCGCGGGCTCCGGCGCGGAAGCGCGCGTTGACGGGCCTCTGGAAAAAGCCGCGCTTGCGCAGCCCAGTGGTATTTCCACTGACGGTACGAGGCTTTATTTCGCGGACAGTGAAGTCAGTTCGGTACGTGCCGCGGATCTGGATCCGTCTGGAAAAGTAGAAACTCTCATTGGAGAAGACCTTTTTGAGTTTGGGGATATAGATGGCGGAAGGGAAACGGCCCGGCTTCAGCATGCGCTTGGCGTCGCGTACGACCGCGGCCTTCTTTATGTGGCCGATACCTACAATTCCAAAATCAAAATCATTGACCCGGAGAAGAAAACCAGCCGCAGTTTCGCGGGTACCGCGCAGAGAGGGCTTAAAGACGGCAGCCTCAGCGAAGCACAGTTCTATGAGCCTGGCGGCATTGCCGTCATGGACGGGAAAATTTATGTGGCTGACACCAATAATCACCAGGTCCGGGTCATCGAAAATGAAAAGGTCCGCACGCTGCAGCTGAGCGGGCTTGAAAAGCTGGCGAAGCGGGTGCTGAAGAATTTCAGGGGCCGTGTGGTCCGGCTGCCGGAATATAAAATCAGGGAAGGTAAGAACATGCTGGACCTTTCCTTTGCCCTTCCGGAAAAATATAAATTCAACGCGGAAGCGCCCATTCACCTTGCTGCACGTTCAAGTGGCCAGACTCTCGCGGAAATGTCAGCAAACCCCACAGAGGTAGAGAAAAACAGCAGCTCCATTCTTTTTCAGGTGCCGCTGACTTCAGTCAAAGGTAAACACATCCTGACTGTGGACGGTGTTTTTTATTATTGCAAAAAAGAAGGCGGGGTTTGTTTGTTCGAGCATATCCGGTATGAGCTGCCGCTGGATGTTTCCGCGGCCGGCCCTTCCGAAATCAGTTTAAAGGTAGACGTGCCGATTAAAGAAGTGTGATGAAAAAAATTCTGCTTTGTCTTGGCGCCGCCGCTCTGGCTTTCGCGGCAGGGGAGCTTTATGTTCGCGCCAATCCGCCAGCCATTGTTTACATGCATACACGCAACGTGGTGCAGTTTATGTACCCTCAGGCTTCTCCCAATCCTTATATGGATTATATTCCACCCGCCAATCTGGACGCGCCTTTTAACAACCACGAATTTCAGACACGAGTCAAAACCAATTCTTTCAATATGCGCGGCAGGGAATACAGCATGGAAAAACCGGCGGGCATTAAACGCATCGCGGTCATGGGAGATTCTTTTGTTTTTGGTTGGGGCGTGGAAAATGAAGAGGTCTTTACAGCGCTCCTTGAATCCAGGCTGAAAAACACGGAAGTGCTGAATTTTGGAGTATCGGGATATGCGGCATATCAGGAGCTTGAGCGGTTGAAAGAGGAGGGCCTGAGGTTTCATCCCGACCTGGTCCTGTTTGTGTGTCAGAGTTTTCCCGACGGCTATCCGGCCCTTGAAAAGAATGTTGGGCCGCAGCCTGCGCATGAAATTTCCGGTTTGCAAAAGGCGGCGGCTTTTTTAAGGCGTCATTCCCGCTTCTACCTGTTGATCCATGAATCCAGGCCATTAATTGAAGAAAAAATACACACCCTGTTGAGTCCTGTCCCGCAGCCTGAGCCCGTGGACCAGGCGGAGCGCATCCAGAGCGGACTTGATGTTCTTGCGCGGCTTCAGCAGCTCGCGGGAAAGGAAAAATTTTCGCCGGTTGTGGTTTACGTTCCGCCCAGGCAAGCGGCCAAGGAGGGGGACAGCGGTGAGGCGGACACACTTCGGGCCTACTGCGAAAAGAACGGGATCCCTTTTCTGGACTTGACTCCGGCCCTTCATGATATCTGGAAAAATGGAAAATCGCCGTATTTCCGGATTGATGACCACTGGAACCGTATCGGGCACGAGACCGCGGCCGAAGCAGTTAAGGATTTTCTAACAAAGGAAAAGCTGGTTTGAATGTAAAAAACAGGAGTTTTTTGGGGCCTGCTTTGGCTATGGTTTTTCTTTATGGCGCATTGCGGTTCCTGACTCTCTGGACCGGGCTGGAAAGTACGGAGTGGACCGAAGAGTTGGGTGTGGGGACCATTGCCTGGGAAATTTTCCACGGCCTCCATCAGCCGCTCTGGCATTATCAGCTTAGTCCTTATGCCGGCGAGTCTATTGCGCTTGCGCTGGCAGCGCAGCCATTTTTCAGGATGCTTGGCCCGAATCTGCTTGCTTTAAAAATGGTCCCCTTGTTTTTTAGCATCGCAACGTTATTAATTTCTATTCTCTTTCTAAAGCGTTATTTCAATACCAGGGCCGCGTTTTGGGTCACTGCCTTGTGGGTCCTGGCGCCGCCAGTATTTGCGGCCGAATCTCTTTTTGTCCTTGTCGGCCATTCTGAGGCGCTTGTTTTTGGTATATCCGCGCTTTTCATGTTCTATGAATACTGGTTCGGAGATTCTAAAAAGAATTATTGTCTTTACGCGGCCGCTTTTATTGGAGGGCTTGGTTTCTGGTTTTATAACGGTTCTATTTTAATTTTTCTGACCTGCTGTATACTTTGGCCCTTCTTGAGCCCAGGAACTTTTTTTTCTCGCAGGCTTTTTTATTTTATTCTTTTTTTCAGCGCGGGTCTGGCGCCCTGGTTTTTAAGCAATCAATTATTTTCATTCGACAGTTTCAGATTTTTAAAAGGGATGTTCGGGAATTTGAGTTTAAATCCTTTGACCGCGTTAAAAAACGCGGCATGTCAGCTGTTTTTTTCAATCCCTGCCAGTTTTACGTTTTTGCCGCATTTGAGTCCATGGCGCCAGCCCGCCGCTTACCTGTTTCTTTTTCTTTTTATTGGACTCCTGCCATCCAAGCCCGCAGGGCGGAAAGAATTCTTCTTTTTTGCTTTCCCCGCTGTTTTTATCTTTATTCTTTCTTTTAGCGCCGTACCTATTCCAACTGATTATAATGAGGGAATTTCCTTTCGATATTTCATGCCCCTTTATTTCTGCGGGGTGCTCGCGGCCTCGGTTTCATTGTCTTCCGGCCGTGTAAAAAAATGGATTTTGATCCCTTTTTTATTGATCAGCGTTGCGGCTCAGCATCCACTTTATTTTCAAGGGATACCGGGCCAGGCCTTGCGGTATATTCCGTATTCATTCTATGAAGCGGGTGCGAATGATTTTAATTTTCTGCGTGAGTCTCGTGATTACGAGCAGCTTTTGAAACGTGCTTCCATTTATCCTGTGCCGCAACGGGAAAGTTTCCTTTGGGGTTCGCTTTCGGTTTATGGGCCGCTGTGGGACAAGCAATCTATTGCCGAGGCCTACAGGAAAATGCCCGCGCCGCGCATTGCCTGGCTGATGGAGTCCTTTGGATTCTATTTCCGATCTTCCTGGAAAGAGGCGGATATAGCTGCCGAAGACCTGCCGGCATTTCTTAAAGGGGTGTTCCGGGAAGGATCGCCGGATCCCGCAAAACTTCCTGCTGAAGCCAGGCGCTGGGCATATTTCGGCGCAGCGGGTTCCGGCACCGCGCCGGCAGATCCCGAGGACCGGAAATGGTTTTACCGCGGTTATGGTGACGCAGTCCCCGCGCTGCGCCTTGTTACCCAGGTTTACGATTTCCGGGAAGCGGTCCGGTCAGCCGCAAAAATGGTTCCTCCGGAAAATCTAGCGGATTTTTACTGGGGGATTGGCTGGCAGGCCCGGCAGTTTTTTCTGGAAGACCGCAAGCGTTCGGAAGATTGGCTTTTGTCCCACATACCCGGGAATTTTCAGGCCGGCGCGATGGAGGGTTTCAACGCCGCGGAAAAATTCTATTTCAGAATGAAATGAAGGTTTGATAAAATCTGCAAATGACATCCGGACTGATACCTCCTCAACCCCCGAAAAAGCCAAAAGAAAATTCCGTTCACGGAAAGACTTTCGTCGACGATTACTTCTGGATGCGTGACCGGGAAAACCCGGAAGTCATCGCGCACCTCAAAAAGGAAAATGAGCACACCCGGCTTTTTATGCAGGACACCGAAGCCTGCCAGGAAAAGCTGTACCAGGAAATCCTGGGGCGGATCAAAGAGACGGATTTGTCGGTGCCTGTGCGATACAACGGCTACTATTACTATTCCCGTACTGAAAAGGGGAGGCAATATTCTATCCACTGCCGGAAGAAAGGCAGCCTGGAAGCCGCTGAAGAAATCCTTGCCGATTGCAATGAGCTGGCGCAGGGCCACTCTTATTTCCGTCTGGGTATTTTGAAGGTCAGCCCCGACCAGAACCTGATGGCCTATGCCGTGGATACAGACGGTTCGGAAACATACACGCTCCGCGTTAAAAATCTTACGACCGGTGAAGTCCTGACGGACGAAATTAAAAATGCCGCGGGCAGCTTTGAATGGGCGTCAGACAATAAGACTTTTTTTTACAGTATTCAGGACGAGGCCAAGAGGCCTTACAAGCTTTTCCGGCATGAAATAGGCAGTGACCCGGTTAACGACGCACTGATTTTCCACGAGCAGGACGAGGCTTTTTTCCTTTCGGCGTATAAAACAAAGGACCGGCGCTATATCGTTCTGCACCTGGCCAGCAAAACTACGGCCGAATGCCGTTTTCTTCCCACCGATAAGCCGAAGGGAGAATTTAAAATCATCGAGCCGCGGCGCAAGGACATGGAATATTCGGTGGAACACCACAATGGAAAATTTCTCATTGTGACCAATGACAATGCCGTGAATTTCCGCCTGGCTGAAGCTCCAGTCGAAAGATGCTCCCTGAAAGACTGGAAAGATTTCATTGCTCATAAAGCCGAAGTCAAAATTGAAGGCCTTGATGTTTTTAAAGATCATCTGGTTGTTTACCAGCGTGAGCAGGGTCTGGAGAAAATCCGCGTCATCCATTTGAGTTCCGGCCAGAGCCACTTTATTGATTTCGAAGATCCGGTCTACAGCGCGTGGGGAGGCAGCAACTGGGACTATGATTCAAGGACACTGCGGTTTGATTACAGTTCGATGGTCACACCGCACACAGTTTATGATTATGATCTTGAAAAAAGAACACGGGAGCTTAAAAAACGCCAGGAAGTCCTGGGCGGCTATGATCCTGCCCAATATGCCTCGGAAAGGATTTTCGCTGTGTCGCATGACGGCGTGAAAGTCCCCATTTCGCTTGTTTATAAGAAGGGGCTCAAAAAAGACGGCAGCGCGCCCGGCTTTTTATATGGCTACGGTTCCTACGGCATCAGCATGGACCCCGTTTTTTCCTCATCGCGCCTCAGCCTGCTGGACCGCGGCTTTTTATTTGCAATGGCCCATATCCGGGGTGGAGGCGACCTGGGACGTCCGTGGTATGACGACGGGAAGCTGCTGAAAAAGAAAAACACCTTCCTGGATTTTGTTGCTGCTGCGGAGCACCTTGTTAAGGAGAAATACACATCGGCTGACAGGCTGGCCATCGCGGGTGGCAGCGCGGGCGGTCTGCTTATGGGAGCGGTCACCAACCTGCGGCCGGATCTATTTAAAGCGGTTATAGCCATGGTGCCTTTTGTCGATGTATTAAACACCATGATGGATCCGACTTTACCGCTGACAGTCACGGAATATGAAGAATGGGGGAATCCTCAGGAAAAGTCCTATTTTGAGAGCATCAGCGAATATTCTCCCTATGAGAACGTCAAACCTTCGAAGTTCCCGCACATGTTGATTACAGGCGGCCTGAACGACCCGCGCGTTTCCTACTGGGAGCCTGCGAAATGGGCGGCCCGGCTGCGTGAAAACAACCGCGGAGAAAATGTCATTCTTTTAAAAATGGAAATGGATTCAGGGCACGGCGGTCCTTCAGGCCGCTACGACAGCCTGCGTGAAATCGCGTTTGAATACGCGTTTGTCCTGAAAATGCTGGGGGTCGCATGCCCGTAATGAAGAACAGGATTGAGGATTCTTTTGAAGACAGGCCCGTGACTTTGATCGTGGGCATCGCGGCGTGGGCCTACTATTATTACCATTTCACGCACGACAAGACCTTTACCCACTTGACCCCGTTCATGAAACCCTGGATTTATTGGATCCTGTTCGCGTGTATGTTTGCCCTGCAGCTTTCGGTCTGGATCCATTTCAAGAATTTTAATGAGAAAAAGAGGCGGCGGTGGCTTGTGCTGGCTTTTTATTTTTTTTGTGAACTGGGCGTTCTGATTTTTACCGCGGGCCTGGCGTTCTGGCCCTTGTTCCTCATTCTCCGCTCGAAGATAGGAGCGTAAGAGAAGCATGATTAAACTGATTTTCCGTCTCGCGGTCCTGGCCTGTGTGCTTTATTTTGGCGCACAGGCGGCATTTGACTGGGCGCTTGAGTCCAACATTGGGACCCGCGTGCGCATTGGGGGACTGAAGATGAGTTTCTCACCCCTGCAGGTCCAGTTGAACCGCGTGCGCATCGTCAACCTGAAGCATTTCCGTTCTCCCTTCCTTGCCGTTATCCCGGAAATTTTTATCGAGGTTGAGCCGCTGGATTTCCTGAAAGGCCGCACGCGCATTCGCCGGCTCCGGATCAACATCCAGGAAATCACCGCGGAGAGAAATGAAGATGGTGAGATCAACCTGAATGAACTTAGAAAGATACTGGAACAGAAGCAGCGCGACCAGCAACAAAAACAATCGCCGGGCACGCTGAATGCCGCGGAGCCCAGCCGGTCTCGGCCTGGGGGCGGAAGCAGCAGCGGCAGCAGCAGGAACCTGATCATCGACCGCGCGGAATTCAGCCTGGGCAAACTGGTTTATGTGGACAGCGCTTCGCGGCCTTTTTACCGCCGCGAGTTCAACCTGAATGTCCAGAATCAGGTCATTGAAAATCCTACCGACCCGCTCAGCGTCACACAGCAGATCCTTAATTCAATCCTCAAGTACGCGAGCACCAGCCTGATTAACGCCAATCTGGGCAAGATTGCGGGTGACCTGGGCGTACAAGGCAGCCAAATTCTGGATAAGGCAAAGAAGACCCTTTCCGAAATTTTTTCCTGAGTTTCCTCTATACAACCCGCTTTTTAAAAGTCCTGAAATATCTCTAACCCCAAGCGGGCATTTTTTTTCGAAAAAACCCGGCCATCCCATTTGCACTGCTCACTTCAAGCGGGCATACTTCTAATACCAACAAAAAGAACAAAGATAATAAAAAGCAGGAGAAGCAGAGTGGTTGAAATTGATAATAATTTGCTGCAGTCCCGCATCCTGATCATCGATGATGACGTCAGTGTCGGGATGACGCTTGAAGAAACGCTCAAGGACAATGACTACAGCATGGTCCGCTACATCTCCGACCCCCGGCAGGCCGAAACCGTTTACCGCCAGTTTCATCCCGACCTTGTCATGCTCGACATCAAAATGCCGCACATGGACGGCTTCGAGGTCATGCAGGTCCTTCGTTCCATTGATACAAGCACCTTTGTTCCATTTCTGGTGCTGACAGGTGAGACCGAAGAAGAAGTTTGTCTGCGGGCGCTGGGTTCCGGTGCCACGGATTTCCTGAACAAGCCCTACAAAGTTTCCGAAGTGCTGGCGCGCATCCAGAACCTTTTAAAAGTCCGCAGGCTTCACACCGAACTTGAAAGCAAGGCCGGCTTTTTGCAGAACAAGGTGCAGGACCGCACCGAGCAGCTGCGCCAGGCCGTCAAGGACCTGGACGCGCTCCACAAGCAGGTCAAGGAAGCTTACATTGAAACCATTTACCGACTGACACGCGCAACGGAATATAAAGATGAAGAGACCGCGGACCATGTTAAACGGCTTTCGCTTTACTCCGCCGCGCTTGGCCGTGCCATTGGCATGAATGAACAGCAGGTAGAACTTCTGCTTTACGCAAGCCCCATGCATGATATTGGAAAAATTGGCATTCCCGACCGCATCCTGTTCAAGCAGTCTTCGCTGGATGAGGAAGAATGGAAAATCATGAAGTCTCATCCGAAAATTGGTTATGAGATCTTGAAGGATTCAACAGCACCAATCTTGAAGCTTGGTGCTATTATCGCGCTTAATCATCACGAGCGCTGGGACGGCTCCGGCTATCCGAATGGGGTCAAAGGCAAGGAAATTCCAATCCAGGCACGCATTGTATCCCTGGTCGACGTTTATGACGCACTGCGCAGCCGCCGCCATTACAAGGAACCTTTTACCCACGAAAAAACCTGCAAAATCATCCTGGAAGGAGACGGCAGGGTCATGCCCCAGCATTTCGACCCGGAACTTCTGGAAGCCTTCAGGAAAATCCACAAGGAATTCGAGCAAATTTTCGCGGAGAACAACGGTTAATGCCTGCGCCAAAATGGATCTGGCCAACAACCGAAAACTTTTACGAGTCCCGTCAGGCTGCCGGGCTCGGCGCGGGTACGGCGATTTTCTGCGGCATTGTTACGGGTGTCGTCACCTGGTTTGCCACGCATGGCAAATCCCTCCTTCCGGGAATTGACGCCACATCCTATATTGACGCCGGAATTTTTCTGATCATCGGTTTTTTTATCATGCGTATGTCGCGAATTGCCGCGGTTGCGGGGCTGCTTGTTTATGTCTGGGGCCAGTACGAGATGATGAAAACCAACGGCGGCCACATGAATTATTTCCTGGTGTTTATGTTTACCATGAATTTTATCAACGGCATCCGCGGTACTTTCGCGTGGCATGAATTCAACCGGCACGCGGAACCGGGCGCTGAAAAAGAGGAAGAAGCCGCAAGAAAGGCCGCTCTTGAAGAGTCGGGTGAAGCGCCGGCCCTTCGCAAAAGGCAGAGGATCGCCCTTGCGGTGCTTGGCGTTTGTGTGGTTATTGGCGGCGGGTTCTGGCTCACCGGCCAGATAAAATCCGGTACTTTTAATAAACAGCCGCAGCAGGTCCAGGCTGTTAAGTCGGATAAAACCTTTGTTCCTATTGCCAATGCCGCGCCCGTACCGGCAGCCGCGCCGGCTGCTCCTGCCGTGCCACAGCCCGGTGCAAAGACTTTTCGCCTGAAAAACGGAGAAGTTATCTCGGGCAAGGTCCTGATCGATGATTCCGTGTTCTACGAAGTTGAAACTTCCGACGGCCAGCACAAGACCATCATCAAAGAAGATCTGGCCTCCGCCAGTTAGTCCCGTGAAGCCCGTCAATTTTGAAAAAATCCTCTTTCCTCTGAACGCTCTTTTAACGGCCGCTATTTTTTTCATGATTACACCCACTACCTATATTTACACCCACTGGTTTCCGGAAAAAAATGATTCTCTCTGGCTGGTCCCCGCGGTTGTCATGGGTGTGTCTGCTGTCATCTGGTTTGTAACCAGCCTGAACATGCCCCGGCTGATCCAGAAGGGGATATTTGAAGACAGGCGCAAGGATTCCCGGCCCGCGAGAGTTGACGTTTCAAGGGTCGCGGGCATGGTCGCCAACTTCCTGTTTCACATGATTTTCCTGCTCCTGATGTGCGGCCTGCTGGTTGCTGAAATGAGGAGCGGCACGCCCGGCCGCGTGCTTTTTTCCAGAAACACGGTCTGGCACGCCTCCTGAACGTCCTTTATTTTTTTCTGTCCTTCCATTAAAATCCTTCATGCCCACGAAACTGATCTCATGGAACGTGAACAGTATCCGTTCAGTCCTTCGCAAGGACTTCTAC
>CAZKMJ010000008.1:20130-25168 GCA_964553835.1 uncultured bacterium | reverse complement strand
GCTTGATGAAAGTCACAAAATCACCGGCATGCCCGCGCACCACACGGTCGAGACCGGCAGGATTGGAGACATGAACCGTCGTCACAGTAAAGAGAGAGGGCCAGGGAGAACGCCGGCTGTGTTCCTCCATCAGCCCCGCGATTACTTCAGGGGTGACCGGTACTGTGTCACCACCCGTGAAAATGACATCCCCTTTTAAAAACGCAAAATGCCTGGAAGCTGAAAAAAACGCTCTTTCTATGCCGTTGCCATCTGGCGTGTAGCCTTCTACCACCGGCTTGATAGTTTGTGTCAGTTCACCGCTGGTGGAACCAACCACAATCGCGGGAATTCCATTACGGTGCGCAGCTTCAAGTGAATAGCTGAAAAGAGGTTTGCCGTTGAGCTTGACCAGCGGCTTGGGTATGGTACTGCGCATGCGCGTTCCCTTACCACCTGAAAGCTGGATAAAAGTCCAGGGCGAACCTTTCAGGCGCGGGCGCGCGGGAATATAACGGTAATCAAAAGACTGTGTTCTAACATGACGTCTGAACCATCCTGCCAAGAAATCACGTGATTCCAGAAAGGCTCGTAAAAAACTTTTCCCCTTGCCTTTTTCTCTCTCTGCGTAACGGGTCCTGGCAATATCGCCAGGAACTGAAACATGCACCTTTACCGCAGGCTGTCCAGCCATTAGATAAGTGGAAAGCATGCCTTCAAAAACAACCAGAGTTTCAGGTCCAATGTTAACGGTTTCATATTTGCGCCCAATATTGTTCCATATCCTGACAGGCACCAGGAGGATCCCGGAGCGCGCACTGTTGAGCTTACCCACAAAATCATGCCAACGAGGCAAATCAAAATAGGCGTGATAAATTTTTTCACTCATCGCGTTTTCTGAAATCAGGCCCAAAAATCTGAGCAATCTCCAAAACGTGAGTGTGACAAGACGTTCCAGCCAGGCCCTGCCACCGGGGATTACACGGTGAAACCAGTCCGCTTCAATCACAACCGCGTCGGCCTCACCTTCCGTGATCTGGCGCGCGAGCGTCGACTTGCCGGAACCTTTGCCGCCTTCCAGCAGCACCATCGGCCGGGCCAGCGCCGCGGCATCTTTTCTGACCTGCGTGATGAAGGCTTTATTTTCACGCGCGTAATAAACCGGCGTAAATCTGCGGACTTCAGATCTTTGTTCCGGAACCCAGGTTTCTGCCTGCGCTATCAAACCGCGGATCCACTGCCCAGGTTCTTCCGGAACTTGACCCTCGGCAAGCTTGAATCCCGCCAAAGCGGTCAGCAGGGGCTTATACGCCTCGTCACCTTCCACAGCATAATTTTCGAAGAGGGTGATCAATTCATTAAAAGCTCCCGGAAATGACATCATCCCAGCGCCTTGTTTAACGCCGGTTGGGTGGAATGATCCAAAATCCCCCATCCTGACAGTCAGCTGAGTGTCAAAAGTCGCCCATAAATTGTGCACGATCGCGTCCGAGGTCAAATATCCCGCGTCGATCATTTCCTTCACAGCTTTAAGGCTTTCCACCAGCAGCCGGGTCCACGCCTCAAAATACTGCTCACGGCTTACTTTTTTTCCAACGAGACCCGCATGACTCAGCTGATAAAAAACATCCTGCAGACCCAGTGAATACGAAGACTTTACTTCATGAAATTTTAATTTCCAGAATGAAAAAGGCATTTCTACCGGTGCGCTCAAAAGAACGGGGTCGCCTCGCATGTCCTGAAGGACTTCATAGTCCACGAGATGCTGACCTTTGGCCCGCTGCGCCGTATCCGCCTCATTGGGTCTTAGGTCGAATTTCAGCATGAACTCAGCGCCGGTCCCACCCGCAATTTTTTCCTGCACCTTGACCACGCGGGGCTGAAAACCGCTATGAACCACTTTAAAATCACGAACCCGGCCATTGCTATCCTTCAATCTTGCTGTGTCTCCAGCTTTGAAACTGCGGCTTTCAGACCGCGCGGGCGGCAATTCTTCCGAGTTCTGAGGTTCTCCGAAATAATTTTTGACCAGGCGTTCAAAAATCGCGGCCCAGAGAAACGCGGCAGCTGTATGAAGAGCGTAAAACCCGATAACATTTTCCTTATTCACGCTATAGGCAGGCTGAAGGGCAAGAAACCAGTACACAAAATTAGCGGGATAAACCATGTACAACAGGCGGAAGGTGCGGGTCTTCAAAAGGTCGCGGCCGCCTGTCTTCAACTCTTTCCACAAATTGATTTTCTCACCAAAAACAATACCCAGGCTGGTGATCATCGGCACATGTACCAGGGTTGAAGCGATACCCAGATCAAAAACAGACTTCTCAACACTTCCATTCAAGCCTGCCGAAATAATGAATGGGGTAAAAACGGTATAAATGTAAATGCGCCCGATGATGCCGGCTGTGGCCGCCCAGCGGACTGCCGTCCAGAATGCTTTCCGCGTGGAAGTTTCACTCGTCCGGTAGACTACCGACTCTGAAAGAAAGATACCAAGGAAGATCGCCCCGGTTCCAATGCCGATCATGGCAAGGTCCGCGTTTTTGAGATAGTGAAAGCCGAAAACAAAAAGCAGAGCGGAAGGTATGGAAATAACTGCCATTTGCTTCAGCACTTTGTTCTTTCCTTCAAAGCGGCTGACGATAATGACCGCGGCCACAATCATCCAGCCTTTTGCAATGGCAGACCAATAGCTCAGAAAAACATCTGTCAGCATAAACATGGAATACGCGAAGGCCGTGACCACTCCCGACCAGCCCACAACACGGACGATGCCGGTAAAAATTTTCAATGCGCGATTTTCCGAACGCGCGCCGTAAAATCCCCGGCTCATAACGGTATCTTGAACTTCTTTGGGCACAAAGGCGGGATCAAACTTCTCCCGGTAAGCCGTCGAACTCAATTTATCCATGACCTCAGGAACATTCACAACACCTGCCGGTGAGGCATATCCCACATGAGCCCTCATAGCGTCGAGATCCGCTTGTGAAAATCCCTGGCCAAGATCACCACGCTGGATGAATCCAACTTCCATGCCATGCCGCGATCCCGCTAGCGCGTGTTTTTCCGCGCTGGTTTTAAGATTGGTCATGACCCGCATCACGCGCTGCGCGTTTTCACTGCTGGAAAGATAAACAAAATCAATGTCCAGATCCGGATTTAGCTCGCGGAGCTGATGCCAGGAATCTTCACCAATCCGGTCTGTATCGTTTGAAATATCTGAAAAACGCAGAAAAGGAGAAAAATTCTCCAGCGTCGCCTTAACCATGTGAGCGCGGGCTTCAATTGGCACCTGGTCCCGCGGGCTGACGTTCTTGTAATTCACAATCCCCTGCACAATGAAAATGACAGTATCAAGGTTCAGCTGCTCCATGCTGTGAAGCGCGGCCAGCACATGTCCCCAGGTCAGCGGATTTCCGGTCACGGCAAAAACGCCGGCGCGTATCCTGCGGTTGGCAGGCGGCGGTCGAAGTGTGAGCCCTGGCGTGTCCGGTGAAAGCTTGTTAAGCTTCAACGGAAAATAGGGATCAATGATTCCAGTAGCGATTTTCCGGTCGATGGCCGCAAGAACTTCTTCCGCGTCCTTGTAAATAGCAGTACCAAGGCCGTCCGGTCCCCGCTGCTCAGGCGACAGGGACGACAGCCAAAGTTCCTGTATCTTCATCATTTCCGAAATATTCAAAACTTTGGCAGGGCTGGATGTAACACGTGCTTCGGAACGTTTCGGGCTAATGACATAGATCTCAGTGCGAATGGGGCCCGTATCACGTGGACGGATTTCTTCTACCACCGCCTGAACGGTTTCCCCTTCCACCTTTTGCGCCTTGCCAATCCGCTCAAGCAGATCGTTGGGAACTTGGCGGAAAGGCATAAAGATCGAAACACGGCTGGACATTGTGCCCAGATCGCGGTAGGAAAGCATGAGTCCGGCCACCATTCCGTTGGAAGGATGCTTGGGCCCGTATCTGCGCACGCTTTGAATGACCATCGGCACGGCTGTGTTAGTTTTTTTAGAATCTTCCAAAACCTGGAAGGGCGTCATCGAAACCACATCATCAGGTTTCGCGGGCTGGTCCAGAACTTCAGAACGCGGCTTATACGGCTTGGGAATAAATGCCTTCAGCCCGCCCTCCGTCCATTTTTTTCCGTCCAGGGTTAAAAGCCATTTCTTGAGCGTTTCCAGCAGCTCCTCGAAACCTTTCGGCGCCTGGACTTTTTCCAAGTCTTTGACGATGGCAGTGCCATCCCCTTTAAAGACAATCGTCAGCTGCGGTCCATCCACCGCGCCCGCCGCGGCACTGGAACGAAAAGCTAGCCGGTAAGCCACCGACTTGCCATTGACTCCCCTGGTTTCAATTTCGCTTCGTGAAGCGGACAGCATAAACATGTCCACAATCTGCGAACCGGTGAGACGGCGAAGGCCGATTTGTTCCATAACTTTATCACTGCCCGCGTCTGCGTATTCCACTTTGTCGACGCGCGCGAGCTCCTGCTCCGGCGCGGCCGTGCGCACTTCGGAACGGTTGCGGATGGTCAAGATATCCCAGGACCAATTCAGATTCTCAGTTTTGCCCGTGCGATTGGCGATTTCAATCCCCGGCCTCTTCCACAGCCATTGCAAAGCACGTTGAAATGACTCCTCCCGCGGCATAGCCGGCGCGTTTGCGATTTTTTCAACCATCGGGTTTTGCGCGAGCATAAGAAGCGCGCGGCGGAAATACCCCTGCCCTTTCACAAGAGTTTCAGGGTAGCCGGCAATGTCGATGTCGAGCTTTCCATCCCCATCCATGTAAAATGAGTTCAGAAGAACCTTCGCAACCGGGTTGTTTTCCTGTCCTTCGTACACAATCAGATTGTAAAAGGATTCTTCCCTTTCTATTACTACCCGCAAACGATGGTTCTCAACCGTAAAACGAAGCGGTTCTTTCTGAAGTTCAAAACGTGTGGAATCCGTATAAACGGGGCCTCCCAATTCCGCATTGCCGGCAAAAGCAAACCCGTAATTTTCGAGAATTTGAAGTGCTTGCCGTTCCTGAGGAACATCCTGAAGATCAATCCC
>CAZKMJ010000008.1:18079-20118 GCA_964553835.1 uncultured bacterium | reverse complement strand
GGACCAGGTGCCCCAGATGCACAGGTACTTTTTCCTGTTTCTTTTGTGCCACGATTTGTTCAAACCGGAGAAAGTCCGGCTCGGCAGTCCGCGCCTCAGAGCGCTCCGCGGGTTTTTCACGGATCAGGGACATGGGCAGGTAAAACTCCATAGAATCATTCGCGGCCTTGCGCTCGCGCACGGGCCCAATGCGGTACTGCGGAAATTTCTTATAGATGGCTTCCCAAAGCGCTTCCAGCGCCGCCCTGGCCTCTTCCATGCCGGGCTCATAGCCCTGAAGGGTCCTGATGATGATACGCACCTGGCGGGGATTGTCCCTGCCTGGCAAAGGATCACGCCGGTCTATACGGACTTTTTTTGGAAATCTCTCGACCGGGAATTTTTCACGGATGCCGCGGGAATACAGCGTTCCCTGGATTTTTACCGGCGTGGAAAGAATTTCCGCAAGCGTGGCATCCGTCAAGTCGGAAGTCCGGAGAGCGGATGTTTCCACCGTCTCGGATTCCCCGGTTTCCAGCACGCTATACTTTGTGATCAGGTCTTTGCGTTTGCCGATCACAGATTTGGACGATTTCATAATGCGGGCCGCAGCCTCGATATTTTTGCCGCGGATCTGATGCTTGTAGAGCTCAAACCTTTCTTCCAGCGAACCTTCAAAATCAATGGCGTAATAACCAAGGTCGTCCGGGTTTTTCTTGAAATAAGAACTGACGCCCGTATGCCATTTGCCGAAAAATCCCCCCACTTCTTTCATATTCATACCAATGATCTCGTTCTGATATTTTTCAAGGAGATCAGGGATGATCATTTCCAGGTCTGCGTCAGGGATTTTTGTCATCGACCGCAGCTCGGAGCGGATTTGCTTCGGATCCAAAGCCCCGATGTAATAAATTTGAAAACGGCTCTCGGTTTCATCCCGCGCCGCAATAATTTCACCCTTGGCTGCAAATATCCTTTTTACAAGGTATTGAGACTCGTCATCTCCTTTTATTGGCAAAACACGGCTAAAACTGATTTTCAATCCGCCCTCAACTGGTTCCGTGCTCTCCAGCCGCGCATGAACTGTTCCAATCCTCGAATGCCGAGAAGAATCGCGCACCGCCAGGCGGAGATTGACCCACTCACCTGTTTCTCCAAAATCCTTTATTTCTCTCTCCAGAAAGAGCGGCTTTAAAGCCTCCGCTTCCGGCTTTTGCTTCGCACCCCCGCCACGCATCCAGCGCGTATGGGCTCTATTTTGCGGCGTATCACTGTGCATCCGCATCTCAGAGCGGGCGGACATCAACCTACCGTCCGCGCCAAAAGGCACCGCGGACTTTCTAAGTTCCGAACGCACGTGGGGCGTTTCCACCACAGATCCGCGAATGACAATTCCCCTGGGATCAATCCGTGCCTCCTTGATGATTTCGGACATTTCAAGTTCGTCTTCCACTTTGCCAGTACGTTTATCCAAGCTACCCTGCTGAAGCAGCCCCCCTTGTTCAAAATCCAGAATCAATCCTTTCATTGGCAGCGGAACAAGAGCACCACCTGCGTCCCGCTTAAGAATTTCGAACCGCACGGCTTTTCCCGGCACAATCCCCCCGATATAAACGGCTTTCAGGTCCTCCGCGCGCGTACCATCTTCACTGATCAGGAATTCAAGCGTGACCGGATAGTCGCTGTCAAACAGATAGCGGTAAAAATTGTTCTGGCCATCAAATTCCGCCACACGGCTGCGCGGCACACCGACAATTTTTGGAGGCAGCGGCGGGTTTTGCGGGACCTCCCGCAGGTTGTATCCGGCAATTAATTGCGTGGGATTAAATAAATCTCTGTGGAAAACAATACGATTGGGACGGATTTTGAGATCAATCTGGTGTCCCTCAGTCTGGTCCTGGTATTCAACCCCCTCATTCGTCCGGTCGTAGAATTCAAAAAACAGGTCAAGATAGTTCACAGCCCAGTTGACTGTGGAATTCAACCCGATCGGGACAAAAACGGACCGCGACCGGGTTTCAGAGCGCTGCTGAACTTCCGAGGTAGTGCCTTTCGAATCT
>CAZKMJ010000008.1:0-18069 GCA_964553835.1 uncultured bacterium | reverse complement strand
GCGGGTGGAGAGCTGTTTCTGGATGGACCGGTCGAGCGTGGAGAATGGCTGCTCAGGAAGCTCAAGAACAGCCTGGTAAACGCCGCGGATTTCAGCACGGCCATAAGGTTCGAGAAGGATGGCGGGAGGACGGTCGGCTTTTGCCAGGATGGCAGGTGTTTCAAAGTTATGGTGGCCGACGGACATCAGGCGGTTGTAATACTCGCGGTGGCGCGGGTCAGGTCCGCTGATCGATGGGCTAACAACCGCGTAGGAAAGGCCTCGCCTTCTCAGGAAGCTGGTGATGCCATTTTTGTGGAATCCGCCAAAAACAAGTACGGCCGTCTTTTCATCCGGGTTAGACATGAATGATTCAAGGCTTTTTTCAATTTCGGCGTCACGGGAATGGGCAATTTCATAAAAACCAATAGCGTGAAGGATTTCTTTTTCCCAGTCGCGTGAAAGCACCTGGGTCTTCTTCGTCTGGGCAGCAATGAATTCCGCAAGCTCCCCCGTGCGGATGTCTTTGAGGATTTCTTTGACGGACTCATATTCCGCGGCCGTGACTTCAAGACGGTTGAGCCTCTGAAGCAGCATCAGCTCCCTCTGGAACCTGAATATTTTCCTGTCTTTCTCCCCTTCCAGGAAAGTCATGGCCAGGTCATTTTCCATGCGGTCGATTTCACCGAACAGTTCGCGCGCGTCAAGCGCTTCAAGCTTTTTAAGCAGTTCCGGATTCTGGGAATTACCGGCCTCAAGCAGGAGGGCGGTCAGAGGATACTTTGAGATGGATGGAAGAAAAGCAGCAGTGCGTTTAAGGTAATCAGAGAGCTCGATTTGGTTCGTATCGAATCGTTTCCGGAGCTTCAGCCATTCCTTGATTTTTTCCGGGAAAAAACGGTTGCCCATTTTTTCAAACTCAACGGAAATGGCGCCCAGGTCTTCCTGGATTTCCTCCTGCCGCGTGGCAGCCTTGCGGTACTGGCGGATATTGCGCAGGTGCAGCTTGATGCTGTCGGCGCCCATAAGCTTGAAATCTTTTTTGCGGTTGATATGTGCGAATTCCGCCCCGCCAACACGCAGCTTGTCGAGAAAGAAATAGGAGACCTTGCGCCGGACTTTGGGGTCTTGCATGAAAGCAAAGTAGGAATCCGTAGGGACCGGACCTTCATAACCTTCTTCGTAAACTGTTTTGATCCCTTCCCGCTTAACCAGATGGCTGATCATGCGTGCGATATTTTCCTGGGCTTCCAGGGAATCGTGCGCGTCCTGAATATAAATCAAGGTCTTGGAACTGTTGCCGTGAAAAGACTCTTCAATGCGGCCAAATTTTGCGGGAATTTTTGGAAACTCAGAAGTTGGACTTGTATTGGCAAATGAAGCGTTCTGGGTGCTCAAAAAAGTAATGAGCACGCCCAAAGAAATAGAACGCAGAAACCGTGAGTTTCTATGAGATTTCATAAAGGTTTTAGTTAAGGAAGTCCCATAGGATGCCCGTTTTTTCCTTACCTGACAACTTCAGGGGCTTGAGGCAGAAGGACTTAGGTGGGATCGATTAAAAATGCTAGTTTTTGCTATAGGCCCGTAGAGAGGCTAAATCGTAAAAAGTACCGCGCCAGGTTACTCCCCCGTCTTTGAGCACTTTCAGTACAGAACGCCAAAGCAGCACAAGCACAAGCGCGGAACCGAAGGGATGCATAAAAAAAGCAAACCAGGCCCAGGAATTAACCCGCCTGCACGAAAAATAACTCACGGCCGCGCACATCGCGATACCCGCGCAAAAGAGAAAGGTCTGTGGAAAAAAAAGGCCGATCAGTGGAAACACATCAACAGCCACACCCGCGGCTGTGGCGAATGCCGCGAACACTGCGTTGTAGTCAAAACCCGCGAAAGCATTTTTTTCCAGGCTTTTGAAGACACCCTTCCAGCCCTGCACCCATTGGACACTTACAAAGTCGCCTCCAAAAACCGCAAGCTGCCTTGCTCCCGCGTTTTTTGTCAGCCGGCCCAAATGCAGGTCATCAATGACATCGAGCGCGATTTTCCGGTGTGTGCCGGCCTTCTCATACATTTCACGCCGCACCATGTTAAACGCGCCCACTCCTACGAAGCGTTTTGATTTTGGATTCTGCGCGGCCCATGGGCGGAACGCGCGGAAGAAGGCCATGACAAAAGCACTGCTGAAGACAGCCTCAATCCAGTGATGGCAGACCATTTTCGGAAATGCCACCAGATGGTCTGTATTTTTTTCGTTAATCATGCGCGCGGCGGCGCTAAGCGCTCCGCGTTCGAAATGCACGTCCGCGTCAGTGAAAAGGACCCAGCTGCCCGTTGAAATTTTGTACCCCTCATACAAACCATTGTTTTTTCCAAGCCAGTCAGGCGGCAGCTCCCGAATTTCCAACACTTTGAGGCGAGGATGGCTAAACGATTTCAAAATGGCGGGCGTTTCATCTTCAGAGCGGTCATTGACCGCGATGACTTCATAGTCCGGATAGTCCTGATCCAGCATGGACTCCAGAGCAGACCGCACCTGGGGCGCTTCATTTCGCGCGGAGAAGACAATGCTGATCCTCGGAGTTATAGCGGGAACCGGCCCGGCTTTCAAAACAGGGGTTCGAAAATAAATGCCGGTGACAATATCGAGGGCCAGAAAAATCCAGTACAGGAGAACAAACGCGGCTAATACCTGGACAGCCAATCAAGCCGCCTTTATTCTTTTCAGCAAGTCCAGGAACGCGGGCTCAGCGAAAAGGCACTTCAGATCCAGATCGTTTTTCATGTGCTCACCTTCCCGGTAGCCAAGGTCGATGGATTTTTCCAGGGCTTCTAACGCTTTCTGTTTTTCTCCAATCAAAGCGTAGCTGCAGCCAAGGTTGTAATGAGCGGTCGGGTCATCCGGACACAGGCGGCAGAGTTTCTGGTCAACGGCCAGGCCTTTGCTGTAATAGCCCGCGCGGGTGTAGGCTTCAGCCAGTGGAATCAGGGCCTCGATATAGTTGGGTGAGCGTTTGACAATCCCCTCATAAAAGCGCACCTCGAACTCAAGGTCCTCAACATTTTTGACGGTTTCAGGCTTTGGCATTTTTTTTCTTTACCAGGAAACATGAAACAAAACGCGGGTCAGGCTCTTTGCTCAGGTCCAATGAACCCAGCTCATCTTCAACAGCCTCAAACACGAAGCTCATAAAAATCCCCGCCTGCATTTTTTCATTCGCCGTAAAAACGGTTTCAATAAAATTTTCTTTCAACTTGGGATTGTCCTTGGACTTCTCAACAAATGCCGCTATGTCTTTCGGGGCTATGGGAGCAATTGACGGCTTTCCCTTCAGCACAAAAGACACGAACAAGGTGCCGAGCAGGGCAAAAGCATTGGCTTCGGCTTTAAACGCGTCGGGATAATCCCTCTTGAAGAACTGATGGATTTTTTCCAGCTGCTCAACGGAAGCTTCACTGCTCGCCACGTCCTGCATTTTCTTAAAATCCCGCAGCGGCACGTCCCCGCTTTTGACCTCCGCGTCATAGCACTGCGGCACCTGGCGAAGAAGGCCTTGCGCCACATGGTCGTACGGTGGTGTCAGAAAATCCAGAAGGGCGATTTTTTCACCATGCCAATAGTCCCGCACCAGCAGGTTGACCCGGTCTTTCAGTTTCAGGACTGAAGTGGCCCCCCAGCGAAAAATAACTTCACACCATCTTTCTTCCAGAAGCACACGCGCGCGAGGCGTATCACCATTGGAAAGCGCCTCGAGGCCAAGGCTGACAAAAAAACGGGCGCGTTCAATGCCGCGGCGGACTTTCTCCTCAGATGAGAAGTCGATACCTTCACAAGCGATGACTTTATTGGAGATCCAGGCAAGTTCGTCATGCAGAGTCTCGAGCAGGTCGGTCCTGTCCTTGCTGATTTGAAGAAGTACATCATCAAGAAACAGTCTGTCTTTCGACCATGCGACGGGATAACGCGGTGCCTGCGATGGGTCGGCGGGTGTGTTCTTTTTAAGCGGAAATTTCTCAAATTCTTCACGGGTAATGGGCCGGTAAATCTTCCGTGCGGTCTCATCATCCGGAAATCCGCGCTCGGCCAGCCGCATCTCACGGTTCTGAAACGCGTCTTCTTCCACCTGGTCGGCGAAATCCGACATCAAGTCTTCAAGCAGCGAATAATAGCGGCCCTTATTGTTTTCAAATAGAAGCTCAATGGCCCGGCGCACGGTGGCCAGGTTTTCTTCTCTGACCGCAACGTAATACATGTCGTCGAGGCTGAAGTAGGGCGTGTCGCCCAGCACTTCGTCGGCCGCGTATTCCCTTTCAGGCTTGATTACTTCAACGGCTTTCTGGAAGCCAGCGACAATGGTTTCGTAATCCATGGTCAGAAGCCAGCTGAGCAGGATGCGTTCATCTGCTGCCAGCAGGGTTTCAAGCCATTCCAGAAAATTGTCGGAATCGATCCGGTCTTTTTTCCAGCAATCCACGTCCGCGATAAAAGTCAGCTGCGGAAGTGTGGCATAGCGGATGACCTCGCTGCGGTCTTCGATGTCCATTTCGCGGGTCAGAAGGTAAAGCTCTTCGTGGGAAAGCGAACGGGTCAGAGACCGAGGGTCATGGCTGTGCCGGATCAACTCCGCCCGTTCCTTGAAGGAACTATGGTGGAAGACCTTGGCCTGCTCTTCGGGGTTTAGCGATTCAAACTCTTGGCTGTCCATGCAGGTATTGTAACAGAGGCTGGCCCAGGACTGAAATGCCGATCCAGAGGGCGGCAAGCGAGGCGATCAGCACGGCTGCCGCGGCTACGTCCTTGGCGCGGCGGGCTTTGCCTGAAATCTGGGGTGAAAGCAGGTTGACCATAATTTCGAGAACAGTATTGAAGGCTTCCGCGACCCAGACCAGCGCGATGGCAAAAACCAGCAGCAGGAATTTAACTTTTCCGACCTGAAAATGCCATCCAAGTGCCAGGACTAAAATGCCAATGACGGCATGGATGCGCGCGTTATGCTGGGTTGAAAGCAGGACCCAGATACCCTGAAACGCGTACAAAAAACTCTGCCCTCGGGATTTTAAACTGAATTTCTTTGCAAGTTTCATGAGCTCATGAACTCCACGAATTTATCCATCCAGCTTTCTTTCTTACCAGACCAGATCCCCCTGCCCGCCAGCCTGGCTTCGTCTTCCAACCGCAAAAATTCCTCCTTGTGCTCAAACGGAAATTTCTTATAAGCCTGCGCGTAACCGTCCTCTACCATTTTACGGTTCACAAAAGTGCCGTCCGGCAGGTAAACATAGGAAAGACGGCGGCCAAAACGGTCGAACTCGTCATTCCCCCCGCTTTTGAGTGTTACGTCCTTTTTCTCGATCAAGCTCTTCAGGTATTTTTTAGCTTCCTGCCCGTGCTCCTGGCCTTTTTTCTTATACTTGCGATGACCAATTTCAGGCGCGTTAATGCCGATCATTCGCACCCGCTGATTATTCTGAAGGATAAAGGTATCGCCATCAATGACATATCTCACCTTTTCCGCAAAAGCCGTGCCGCAAAAAAGAACCAGTAAAAGGAGGAGTGGAGATAAAAATTTAACGGGAGACACCGCAAAATTTTTAATTATGGAAGCGGATTTTTCGGGAGTTTGCATCAATCACTTCAAAATCAATACGCACCGCGTTTTTTGGTATCAGCTCTCCCGCTTTCTCCGCCCACTCAACGCACGTCACAACAGCGGGATCGCTGATAAATTCTTCAAATCCCATATCTTCTATTTCCTTGATGCTTTCCAGCCGGTACAGGTCGAAGTGATAGACCTGAGGCTTTGAAGGATAAATATGCATCAAGGCGAAAGTCGGACTGGTGATCTTGCCTGAATCCTTCAACCCGAAACCCGCGGCCAGCCCCTTGATAAAGGTGGTTTTACCGCTGCCAAGGTCGCCTGAAAGCGCGATCACGGTACCAGGCTTGATCTTTTTTGAAAACTCACGCGCGATGGAAATGGTTTCATCCGCGGAACGGCTGGTCTTTTCCATTAAAAATGTTTGAACCCTTTTGTTTTGAGAGGCGGCGCTACCAGCTGCCTCGCTATTTTCTTCCAGGTGATTTTATTTTTCCCCGGCGTTATCCTGCCAATCCAGGAAAGCCGGGTCCTTGGAAAAACTTTCCCCCATTTTATTTCAATCCGGGACTTTTTGGAAGCAGGCACCGTAAACAGGAGTTCGAAATCTTCACCATCGGAAAACGCGTGCTGAAGAGGCGGCACCCGGTCTTTTGAGGACAGAATAAACGCGTCCCTGGATAATGGTATTTCCCTGGCAATCAGCTCCGCGCCAACCCCGGATGCCTTGAGAATATGGCCCAGGTCCTGTCCAAGACCGTCGGAAATATCCAGCATGGACGTGGCCCCGTTTTGGGCCAGGAAACGCCCCTCTTTCAACCTTGGTTCGAAGGAAGTGTGGTGTGCAAGGATTGAACCGCCCAGAAGGCCGGTGACCCCGATCCAGTCCCCTTTTTTCGCTCCTTTGCGCTGAACAGGCCTGTCCGCTTTACCAGTCAGTGCGATCGAGGCAAAAAATTCTTTGGCACCAGTCATATCCCCGCCCACGCAAGAAACTTTGTGCTGCGCGGCCAGCTTCATCATACCGGAATAAAAATGTTCCACCCATTTCTGGGAAAAGCCCTTAGGAATTCCGAGCGTGACAACAAATGCCAGCGGCATGCCGCCCATGGCCGCGATGTCACTTAGATTAATAGCAAGCGCCTTGCGGCCTGCAAGTTCCGGCTTGATCTTTTTAGAAATAAAATCCACGCCGTCCACCACACAATCCGTGGTAAATAACAGCTTTTCTTTCCCGGCGTCAAAAATACCGGTGTCGTCACCAATGCCAATACGGCCCTGGAGGCTTCTCGGAATTTTTCTCTTCAAGGTTTCGATCAACTCGAATTCGGATTTCATTTTGAATTTTTGAAAGAAGCGGGAAAGGGCGGTTTCAAAACACCGGCTTCTGTGATAAATCCCCGGATCAACCGGGCGGGAGTCACATCAAAAGCCGGGTTCAATACCTTGATGCCCCGAGGCGCGGTCCTTTTGCCAAAACCCTCGGTTACTTCCTCGTCCTTGCGGTTTTCTATCGGAATTTGTTTACCACCGGGGATTTTAAAATCAAAGGTCGTGCGGGGTGCGGCCACGTAAAACGGAATGCCGTGCGCTTTGGCAAGCAGGGCTACATTATAAGTACCGATCTTGTTTGCAGTGTCACCATTGGCCGCGATCCGGTCCGCGCCCACAATGACGCAGTCAATCTTGCCCTGAGCCATAACAGATGCCGCCATATTGTCGCAAAGAAGCGTGCACGGAATTTTGCTTTTAGTCAGCTCCCATGCGGTCAAGCGCGCGCCCTGCAGGAGCGGCCTGGTCTCATCCGCGTAAACAGCGATCTTCTTGCCAGCTTCTTTCGCGGCATATAACACGCCAAGAGCGGTGCCATAACCGGTGGTCGCAAGTCCCCCGGCATTGCAGTGCGTCAGGACCCGCGCGCCATTTTTTAAAAGTTTCGCGCCATGCTTGCCCATGGAACGGCACAGCCTGTCATCTTCCCGGTGAGCGGCAACAGCTTCATTCAAAACCAGCTTCTTCAAGGATTCCGTGCGCTTGTCCCGTGATTTCCAGACAGCATCCACAATGCGGTCGATAATGTGGGCCAGGTTTACAGCTGTGGGCCGCGCGGTTTTAAGGTAAGCTGCTTCTTTTTCCAGCTTTTTGATAAAAGCCTGCGGTGTACCTTTAAAATCTTTGACACTCAGGTAAAGGCCGTAACCGCCCGTAATGCCAATGGCCGGGGCTCCACGCACAATCATAGTCCGTATGGCGTCAAATACCTGCTTCGAGCCGCGGCACGTGACCCAGGTTTCTTTTTCAGGCAGCAGGCGCTGGTCCAGCAGCTTCAGGTTGTTTTTCTCAAACTTCAGGGGCGGAAAAGGCATGGGTTAACGTACCAGCGAGACCAGGTCTTTGGCTACAAAGAAATAATAAATGAAAATCAGGTTATGGGTGACATGCAGAGTCATGGGAGCGAGCAGGTTGCCGCGCTTTTCATAGACGTAGCAAAGGATCAGGCCCAGCACGAAAATAGGCCAGAACGCGAAGCTGTTTTCGTGGATTAAAGCGAAAAAGGCCGAGCTGCCGACCATGGCCCAACGCACACCAAATTTCCTCTTGATGATGTTGTAGCAGAAACCACGAAAGAAAATCTCCTCAAAAATCGGGCCGATCACGGTGGCCAGGATGATGGAATAAACAATCAGCGGCTTGCCGCGCTGCTCTTCTTCCAGGAAGACATTGACCAAAGGATGCGGCGGCGGTTCGTAGTGCATGAAGTTGGCAATCGCCAGAATGATCATGAGCACAATTGCAAAAACGGGCATGATGGCTGAATAAGCTCCCCACGCGAAAAAAACTTCCTTCCACGGCTTGCCTTCGGGAAGACGAAAGCCAAGTTCCCTCCAGCTGCCGCCCGCGTCCGTGATGACCTTTTTAATCAAAAGGAAGCAGATAATGTCCATGAGAGTGGTGTGAAGAAGGATATAAAAATTCATGGTATCCTCCGGCTGCCCTCCCCCAAACTGGCGGACAAGCGCAAGGACCAGGCCAACCAGGAAGCTGGACGCGATAAAAAGCAGAATGATCTTGAAAATCATGGAAAATTTCCAGGGCGTGGTCTCCAGATAAGGCAGGTGTGCCTGCAGTCCGCCGCGCCATGACGGCTTAAAAATAAAAAAACCATCAAGAACCAGCCCCACCAGGAAGCCAATGCCAAAAATCAGAGAAAGCAGAGAAATGTGAAAAGAAAGGTCCGGATGGTCCTTCAAATATTCCTGAATGGAGCCTTTTTCCTTTACCTGCTTCTGAAGTTTCTGCTCATCCGCCTGGAATTGCTTGACCGCGGGTGAATTCGCCATGTCCTTCATGCGGTTGGACGGGAAAAAGGCCAGATAAAGGAATATTCCGGCCACAACGACAGTCAGGAAGGTGTATTTCTTTTCAGTTTTGAAGAATTCGAGAATGGATTTCAGCATATCAACTCAGGAAAAGCTTGCGGGCATTGGCCGTGGTGCGCTTCCCAAGCTCTTCCAGGCTCAGACCGTGCAGTTCAGCGGCAGTCTGCGCGGTTTCCAGCATGAAAACGGGTTCATTGCGCTTGCCGCGCATGGTCTGGGGCGGCAGAAACGGCGCGTCGGTCTCAAGAAGGAGGCGGTCGAGCGGGCAGGCCTTGCAGGCTTCACGCAGCTCATCATTTTTCTTGTAGGTCAGCGGCCCCGCAAAAGAAATGTAAAGGCCAAGGTCCAGAAACTTCTTCATATGGTCTTTGTTGGAGGAAAAGCAATGCATGACCCCATTCCAACTCCTGCCGCGTGAACCCAAAAGCAGGGCCAGATCGTCGTAGGCGTCGCGGCAGTGGAGGACCAGCGGCTTACCCAGGATTTGATAGAAATCCAGGAAAGCATTCAGGATCTGCTTCTGCTTGTCTCGGGGTGAATGGTCGCGGTAATAATCCAGGCCGATCTCGCCGATGGCCACAACACGCGGATGCTTCAGCAGCTCCGCGATTTTGACCACGTCCGCAGGCTCAGTGGTTGCTGTGTCATTGGGATGAATGCCCGCGGCCGCGTAAATAAAATCATATTGTTTGGCCAGCTCGAGGGATTTGACAGAGCTTTCGTAGTCCGTGCCGACATTGACGAAAAACTCAAAGCCGGATTCTTTCAGGCGGTCGATGACCGCTTTCTGGTCCTGGTCGTAATCGGGAAAGTGAATATGGGCGTGTGTATCAACAAAGCCCATTATTTGACCTTTTCAGGATCTTCCAGCCGTGGGAAAAGCGCTTCCCCTTTTTCAAGAATCAAACCCGCTTTTATCAGGGGCTTGCCAAATTCCTGCGCGGTCGATGGTGCCTTGGTAATCTGAAAGGCTGAAAGCATTTTTTGCGCGGTAGTCGGCATGAAAGCCTGCAAAAGCACGCCGATGTGGGCCAGCCGGTCGGCCAGAAATGCCATGTCCGCGGCCAGCTCATCCTTGCGCGCCGGGTCCTTGGCCATAGACCATGGCTTCTTCTCTTCTATATAAAGGTTGGCCTTCTTGACGATGGCCCATATAGCGGAAAGCGCGGCGCGCGGGTCATAAGTGTTCATGGCATCATCCACGGTCTTGAAAGTTTCCGCCATTTCTTCGAGTTTCAAGTCTTTGGCCTGAAATTCGGGAATGGCTTTCGCGAAATATTTTTCCATCATTGAAGCCACGCGGAAGAAAAGATTCCCCAGGTCATTGGCAAGGTCGGTGGTGTAGCGCTCAGCCAGCAAGTCTTCAGAGAAAGCGCCGTCCAGCCCCAGCGTGACTTCCCTTAAAAGGAAATAACGGAAAGCATCGACTGAGTATTTTTGGCAAAGAAGGATGGGATCCACAGCATTGCCGCGTGATTTGGAAACTTTGGCGCCCGACATGGTCCACCAGCCGTGCGCAAAAACCGCTTTTGGCATTTCAAGGCCGCAGGCTTTGAGCATGATGGGCCAGTAAACCGCGTGCTGGCGCAAGATGTCCTTGCCCACCATGTGGACGTCCGCGGGCCAAAGCTTCGGGTATTTGCTTTTAACATCCGGGTAATGGCCGATGCTGACATAATTGACCAGCGCGTCGAACCAAACGTAAACCACGTGATCTTTGGAATTCGGATAATCGATGCCCCAGGTCAGGCGCGCGCGCGGGCGCGTGATAGACAAATCCTCCAGCGGCTGGCGCAGAAAACCCAGGATTTCATTCTTGCGGTAATCCGGACGAATGAAATCGGGGTTCTTTTCAATATAATCAATCAACCACGCCTGATACTTGGAGAGTTTGAAGAAATAATTTTCCTCCAGCAGTTCCTGCACTTCACGGCCGCAGTCCGGGCACTTCCCTTCCTTCAGCTGAAGATCCGTCCAGAATGATTCGCAGGGCGTGCTGTACCAGCCTTTATAGTAAGCCTTGTAGATATCCCCGCTTTTTTCAAGCTGGCGAAGGACATCCATGACCGCTTTTTTATGCTCTTCATCTGTGGTGCGGATGAAATAATCGTACTGAATGTTCAACAGTTCCCACAGCGACTTGAACGTGGGCACAATTTCATCCACAAACGCGCGCGGCTCCTTGCCCGCCGCTTTAGCAACCTTCTCAATCTTGGTTCCGTGCTCGTCCGTGCCGGTCAGCAGGAAAACATTCTTGCCGCGAAAACGCTGCCAGCGCGCGAACGCGTCGCAAAGAATATTGGTGTAGGCATGCCCGATATGCGGGCTGGCGTTCACATAATAAAGCGGGGTTGTGATGTAGAAACTTTTGTCGCTCATACAGTAGCTTTTTCGGGGTTCAGTTTGCGGAAATGCACGGCAAGCCGGGTCAGGGTCAGCTTGGGGTTTACATTGGATTCCAGAGCTTCCTTGGCTTCCACCAGCAGGTCGAGTGCCTTGAGGCGGCGGACATCCGCGTTATTGCTGGGCAACTCTTCCATCTGGCGGCGGAAAAAAGCCATAAGACCGTCAAAGGTTTGCTTCAACTCGTCTTTCTGAGCGGCAGCCTGCTCTTCAAAGAAATCTTCCCAGGTCTTGCCTGAAAAGCTGAGCGCGCTGATTTCACTTAGGGCCTGCGCCCCCGGCTTCATGCGAATTTCAAAGCAGCGGGACTGAATGGTTTCCAAAAACTGCATTTTGCTTTCTGCTGTCAGGATAAAAAGAGTGTGCGCGGGCGGCTCTTCCAAAGTTTTCAACAGCGCGTTGGAGGCATCGGGCGTCAAACGTCCGGCCTGCAGCAGAATAAAAACCTTCCATTTGCCTTCATAGGGTTTGTACGAGGCCTGCTCAATAATGTTCCGCACTTCTTCCATCTTGATGGATTTGACTTTCAAGTCCTCACCCGCGAGATGAACGTCAGGGTGGTTTTCGGTCTCAAACTTGCGGCATGGATTGCAGTCACATTCCTGAAAAAATTTCTGTTTCTCGCAGTTGAGCGCGGCCGCGAACGCGCGGGCCAGCTCGGTCTTTGGGGAATTTTGGCCGGTCAGAATATAGGCGTGGGAAAGATTGCCGCTCTGCAGGTGGGAGCGCAGCAGCCGCACCGCGAAATCCTGGTTTTCCAACGCTTCAGAATACACGTTCGAGGACCTCTCTGACCTTTTTCGTGACCTGCCCAAGGGGTTGTGAAGCGTCAATCATAACACAACGCCGCGGATTTTTGCGGGCGATGTCCAGGAAGCCTTCACGCACCTTTTTATGGAAAGCCATGGACTGTTTTTCCATGCGGTCATGCCTGCCGCCGCGGCGCATGCCCTTGACCGGGTCGATATCAAGAAGGAAGGTCAGGTTGGGTTTCAGGCTGCCGCGCACGATCAGTTTGCTGACGCTGTCGATGGTTTTAAGTGAAATGCCGCGGCCATAGCCCTGATACGCCCAGGTAGAATCTTCGAAGCGGTCGCAGATCACGACCTTGCCGGCTTTAAGAGCCGGGATAATTTCTTCATTCACAATCTGGGCGCGGGCCGATAGATAAAGCAGCAGTTCGGTATTCGGGCTCATTTCGGTGAATTCTTTATTGAGAATAATGTCGCGAATGGCTTCGCTGATGCGGGTAGCGCCAGGCTCACGCAGCACAACCACTTCACGGCCCTTTTCTTTCAAGAAATCGACCGTACGCTTGATCTGCGTGCTCTTCCCGCTTCCCTCTCCACCCTCAAACGTAATGAAATACCCTTTTTTCACTTTTTCACCGCCGTGGAAGGTTCTCCCGGTTTTCCATCTTTAACTTCCCAGCCAAGCCCCTGTATTTCTTTTCTCAGCCTGTCTGCTTCAGTAAAATTCTTACTCTTCCTGCAATCTGACAGCTGGGTCAGCATGTTCTTTATATTATCAGGAACTGAATCTGTTTCCGTGATATTTAACCCAAGCACCTTATCGACCGCTTTAAAAAAGCTGATGGCCATTTCCCCATGCGCCTGACTCAGCTGATTGGGTAAAGCCGTGTTAATCTGCTTTACCATTTCATGAATTGCTGCAACGGATCTAGAAATATTCAAATCATCACACAAGCCTGCAAATGCAAAAGGGGTAGCATCATTGGACATCTTATCAAAATCTGCGAGGCTTTTATTTTGTACACCCGACGATTTCAAGTTCATGCAATCAAAATAGCAGTTTTTCCATTTATCCAGATTCGTTTTCGCTTCTTTGATCCCGGCTTCCGTAAAATTAAGGGTCTGGCGGTAATGCGTAGACAGCAATGCCAGGCGGATTGCCATGGGATCGTGACCTTTTTTTAATAAATCACGTAGAGTGTAGAAGTTGCCTTTGGATTTTGACATTTTGGCATTGTCCACAAGCAGGAATTTGCAATGCAGCCAGTATTTCACGAACGGGTCTTTGCCTGTCGCGCCTTCGGATTGGGCAATCTCATTTTCATGATGTGGAAAGATCAAATCTTCCCCACCCGCGTGAATATCAAACTGTTCACCAAGCTCCTGCATGCTCATGGCCGAGCATTCGATATGCCATCCCGGCCTTCCCTTGCCCCAGGGTGAATCCCAGGCCGCGCCAAGCTCCGCTTCGCCTTCCTTCACACCCTTCCAGAGCACGAAGTCCGTGGCCTCTTCCTTGCTTTCATACTCATCCGAATCAATGCGCTCGCTCGCGCCCTTGATATTCATCTCCAGCTTCTTCTTGGAAAGTTTGCCGTAACTCTGGAACTTGGAAACCCGGTAATAAACCGAGCCCTTGTTTTCGTAAGCAATACCTTTCTGGATCAGCTTGGCGATCAAATCCTGCATCAGCTTGATCTTTTCCGTGGCGCGCGGTTGGGAATGCGGCGGCAAGCAGTTCAGGGTCTTCAAGTCTTCATTAAAAGCCTGGATATATTTCGCGGTGTAATCATTCAGCTTAAGCCCGGCCTTCTGCGCTCCCGCGATGGTCTTGTCATCCACGTCCGTCAGATTCATGACATGCGTGACCTTGTAGCCCTTGAATTCCAGGAAACGGCGTAGAAGGTCTTCAAATACAAACGCGCGGAAATTACCAATGTGGGCGTAATCGTAAACCGTCGGCCCACAGGTATAAATCCCCACCTGCGCCGGCGGTTCCTTGTCAAACTTGTCCAGCTTACCCGTCAGGGTATTAAAAAATTCGATCATTTCTTGGTTAACCAGTCTTTAAGCCACGGATTTTTTTGAATGCAGGTCTGATAATCTTCGTGCTTCAAAATGCTTTCCTTGGATCCAAGAACCGCTTTACTTAAATCTTGAACCTGATTTAAATCGGCGAAAGCAGCAAAGATTATGCAGAGATATTTCGCTCCTTCGGTTAAAGCTTCACCAATATCCTTGCCGTTGGGACCAAGGGAAAATTCAAGTCCTTCGTTTTCGGAAGCCTTGCAATAATCAAACAGGTTCCCAGGGCCGCCATGGCTGACCTCGGCGTACCTTGAAAAACCTAATTCGTAATGCTCCTTAAGGCCAACCAATGCAGCGCGATCAGAGATTCTCCACTTCGGATGCCATGAATCGCGTACTTTTCCATCAGCAGTAAAAAGCGGGGCGAATTCTTTGTAATATAGGTCATGCTCTTCTTTTTTCTCATCAGGGCCAAGTGACGGACGAAAATGGGCGCCCCAGGCAGTAAGCACTTTTCTGCCCTGGATAACGTTGAATTTAACAAAAAGCTCACCATTCTGTTGGTCCTGCCGAATCAGCAAGGCGCTGACAGCCAGATCAAATAAGGCCCGAGTAAGAATCAGAGCCGTTTCGCCATCACCGCTCCATCCTGCATCAATCAGCCTAAAAAACCGGCGAAAAGCGGTCGTCGTGAGACCGGCGATAGCAACCTTATCAAAATCCGTCTTTTTGCTCTTTAAAACATTCCCCCTGATGAAACCAGCACGCTCTAAATCTAAAATTAACCATTCGTAACAAGAGCAAGCATGCACAAAAAGGTTCCGGTGCTGTTTTTGCCACTCTTCCACGGGATTGTCCAAATCAATTTTTGGAAATAATTTTATTTGCTGTTCGGTCATACAGAGATAGTGAGGGCCTTTTCAAAACGGGACGTGACTTTTTTGATGCCGAGGACGGGAAAGATGCGTTTGAGCTCGGGGCCGTGGGCCTTGCCGGTCAGGGCGATGCGCAGGGGCATGAACAGGTGCTTGCCCTTGGCTTTCACTTTGGGCTTGATGGCGTTGACAAAATTCTCATACATGGCTTCGCCTTCCCCGGTCAGGGACGGCAGGACTTCCAGCGCCACACGGCAGATTTCCTTACCATCTTCGGAGGTCAGCTGGTCCTTGGCTTCATAATGAAGGTCGTCGCTCAGCAGGCTGAGGCGGTCGGGCAGCTGATCGAAACGCTCCACATTGTCATGGAAAACGGGCAGCAGCTGCTTGACCAGGTTCTCATCGTACTTCAGCTCATTACTGTCTTTCAGCCATTTCAGCGCCTTGGCCGTGAATTCTTCAGGCTTAAGCAGGCGCAAATGCTGCCCATTGACCCAGTCGAGCTTGTGCGGGTCATAAATTGAAGAAGACTTGTTGACGCGGTCGATATCAAAAGCCTGCTGCAGCTCCGGCCAGGTGAAAATTTCCTTGTTATCGCCCGGCGCCCAGCCAAGCATGGCGATATAGTTGCAAAGACCTTCCGGCAGGAAACCTTTTTTGCGGAACTCGCGCACGGAAACGTCGCCCAATCTTTTCGAGAGCGGCTCGCCGCCCGGGCCAAAGATGAGCGAAAGGTGCCCGTACTGCGGCGGCTTGAAACCCATAGCTTCCAATAAAAGAATATGCTTGGGCGTGTTGGAAAGATGGTCTTCCCCGCGAATGACGTGCGTAACCTTCATTAAACCATCGTCCACGCACACCGCGAGGTGGAATGTAGGCGTGCCGTCCGCGCGCACAATGACGAAATCACCGACCATGTCATCCAGATTGAAATGTACTTCCCCGCGCACCAGGTCGGTCATGGAGACTTTTGGATTTTCTACTTTGAAACGGATGGTGGGCTTGATGCCTTTGGCTTTGCGCGCTTCGATTTCTTCCTTGGAGAAGAAACGGCCGCGGTTGTCAAAACGCGGCGGGCGTTTTTCAAGCCGCGCGATGCGCTTGGATTCTTCCGTTTCCTCTTCGGTCACATAACAGTAATAGGCTTTACCGTCGGCCAGCATTTTGTCCACATACTGTTTGTAGGTGGCCAGACGTTCGGACTGAAGGTACGGCCCGTATTCGCCGCCCGCTTCCGGCCCTTCGTCCCACTGAATACCCATCCAGCGAAGATCTTCGACCAGTCCGGCACGGTATTCAGGCTTTGAACGCTCCAGGTCAGTGTCTTCGACCCGCAAAATGAATTTTCCGCCATGGCGGCGCGCGAAAAGAAAATTGAACAGCGCGGTGCGGACATTTCCAAGATGGATGTAACCCGTGGGTGACGGTGCAAAACGGACTCGAATGCTCATATTTTCCTCATAGTGACCATGGCTTCACAGCTCACGGCAAGACCCTGCCCTTCGGGACCAAAACCTTCAGCGGTCTTGGCCTTGACCGAAACATTTTCAAGCGGCAGTTTCAAAAGTTTTGCGACTGATTTCTTGATGGCTTCCTTATAAGGGCTGAGACGCGGCCTTTCGAGCACAATAACTGTGTCCACATGCCGCATTTCATAGCCCTTCAGCGAAGCCTCTTTCATGATGGCTTCCACAATTTTGGTGCTGGCGATATTTTTATGCTTCGGGTCGCGGTCAGAAAACCATTCACCGATATCCCCCGCGCCCATACCGCCCAGAATGGCGTCGGCAATGGCATGAAGCAGTGCGTCGCCATCCGAATGGCCCAGCGGACCCTTTTCAAACGGGATATGCACGCCGCCCAGAATCATTTTGCGGCCTTCCACCAGTTTATGAATGTCACGGCCAAAGCCCGTGCGCACCGAACTTTCGCCTGCAAGGTAGTGTTCCGCCAGCTTGAAGTCATGCGGCGTTGTAATTTTGGGGTTCCAGCCTTCGTGCACCACCACTTTAAGTTTCGCGTTCACGGATTCAGCAAGAGAGGCTTCGTCGGTAAACTTGAAGGCGTCCGCCTGCTTGTAAGCTTTTTCAAGCACCACCCGCTTCACCAGCTGCGGTGTTTCGGCTTCATATAAATTGCTGCGGTCCACGGTGCGGAGGATCCTTCCGTCTTGCGCCGCTTCTTTGATAGTAGGCACCACTTTACGCGCCAGAAGCACGCCATCCATTCCCTTGGATTGCTCCAGCATTTTACGGATGGATTCCTGTGTCACAAGCGGCCGCGCGCCGTCATGCACCATGACCCAGGGACTTTTTGTCGCCTTGATCCCGTTCCATACCGATTCCGCGCGCGACTTGCCGCCGCGGACAACCTTTATTTTATCAAGGCCGTATTCTTTTATCATATCGGAAACAAAACGCTCCTGGCCCCCGGGAACGGTGACCACGGTTTCTTTGATCTGGGAAAGTTTCCGGAAGGCTTCGAGAGAACGCACCAGCACAGGTTTGCCGGCCAACGGCAAAAAAACCTTTGAGAGTCCCTTGGGATGCCGGAACCGGGTGCTTGATCCGCCTGCGGCTACGATAAGGCTTGCTTGCATGGAATCAGCGAGGCTGCTGTCCTCCGCCCTGCTGCTGAGGCCTGCCGCCCTGCTGGCGGTAGCGCTCGGCATTCTGCTGACCGCGATCAGCTCCGCCGCCCCGGTCCGCTTCATCACTCAGCTTGGCAAAAATCATGCGGCCAGCCTGGGTCTGCAGCACGCTTGTAATGGTAACATTCAAGGTCTGGCCGATGCGGCGACGGCTGTTATCCACCACCACCATGGTGCCGTCATCAAGATAGGCCACGCCCTGATCGTGTTCTTTTCCTTCTTTGAGGATTTTGACCTGCATCATTTCACCCGGCATGACAATCGGCTTGAGCGCGTTGGCCAGCTCGTTGATGTTCAGCACACGCACACCCTGCAGTTCAGCCACCTTGTTCAGGTTGTAGTCATTGGTGAACACTTTGGCGTTCAACACCTGACCCATTTTCACAAGCTTGGCATCGACAGTGTTAA
>CAZKMJ010000007.1:9890-25342 GCA_964553835.1 uncultured bacterium | reverse complement strand
AATTGCAGAAAAAGGTGCGTGCAGGAAAAGAATGTTTTGAAATTTCTTTGGCCAGAAGCGCCTGCTTGGGATTATAAAAATTATTGGAAACGTGAAATATTTTGCGAGCCTGGTCCTTGACTGCATTGACGACGGCCGGATGGCAGTGCCCCAGACCTGAAACCGCCCAGCCTGGAAAAAAATCCAGGTATTCCTTTCCTTCCAGGTCCCAGACACGCGCGCCCTTGCCTTTTACGAGGCAGACGGGCACCTGAGTATAGGTGGGAAGAATAAATTCCTGATAGAGGGCCTTGATTTCAGCAGTTTTCATCTCGAGTCTTAAGCCGGAAGGTAAATTTCGGTGCCGATACCCTGGTCGGTAAAAATTTCGAGAAGCAGGGAATGTGAAATTCGGCCGTCAATGATATGGGCTTTTTTAACGCCCCCTTTGATGGCCGCCATGCATGCCTTGACCTTGGGGATCATCCCGGCTGTGACAATTTTCTGATCAATCAAATTCTGCGCTTCGTCCACGTTAACGGAAGAAACAAAGCTGTTTTCATCCGGGAAGTTCCGGTAAATACCTTTTACGTTGGTCAGGACAATCATTTTCTGCACGCCCATGGCGATCGCGATCTTCGCGGCAGCTTCGTCAGCATTCACGTTATAAGTTTCACCCTTGTCATCAATGCCGACGGGGTAAATCACAGGGATAATATTAAACTCGGTCAATTCCTTCAAAGGCATCAAGTTGACGGAAACAACATCGCCGACATAGCCGACATCGCCTTCCGTAGTGTGCTTGACTACATTAAGAATTTCCGCGTCATGGCCGGAAAGGCCGATCGCGCGCGCGCCAAACCTGTTGATATCATGAACAATGTTCATGTTCAATTCCGCGAGCGTGTCCACGACCACATCGATGGTTTCCTTGGTAGTCACACGCAGCCCGTTCACAAAGGTGGACTGGATGCCCTTCTTCTTAAGGTTGTCGGTGATGAAAGTCCCGCCGCCATGGATGAGGATGGGCTTGATCCCGACATAATTAAGGAAAACAAGGTCCTGAAGGACATTATTGCGGATGTCTTCGAAGGTGAGGGCCGAACCGCCGTATTTAATGAGGACTTCTTTGCCCCGGAATTTTTTAATATACGGCAGGGCTTCGATCAGGATGCTGGCTTTTTCAACAAGCTCCTGCATGATCACGAGTAGGATGAATTGATCAACACGTACTTGGTCGTAAGATCGGAGGTCACAAATTGCGCCCTCCCTCTCCCTTTCCCGATTGTTACGTCAATCGTATATTCTTTTTTCTGCAAAATCCTGCGGGCCTTCGGAAGGTTCAGGACCCTCAGCCGGCCGTGGTGCACTACCATAGCATTTCCAATGGAGATATTCAAATCATCCGGGTTGAAGCTGATTCCGCTGGCGCCGATGGCGGCCACGATGCGGCCCCAGTTGGCGTCCGCGCCCGCAAGCATGGTCTTGAACAGCATGGAGTTGGCAATCTGCCGTGCGGCCTTTTCGGCAATAGTCGGGTTCTTGGCGCCCGACAGCCGCAGGGTGCAAACGTGGGTCACACCTTCGCCATCCTTAATCAATTCATAGGCAATGATCCGGCAAACTTCTTCCAGCACGGTCCTGAACATGCGGTAATCCTTGTCCACCTTCTGGATGGGAACATTGTCCGCTTTTCCGCTGGCAAGGCACAGCACCGTATCATTCGTGCTCATGTCATTGTCGATAGCGATGGTATTGAAAGTATCATCAACCGCGTGGCGAAGCGCGCGGCGAAGCAGCGGCTTGGTGATCGCGCAGTCGGTTGTAATGAAGCACAACATGGTGGCCATGTTGGGATGCACCATACCCGCGCCTTTGGCGCAGGCCGCGATGGTGACTTTTTTATCGCCCAGGAAAAAAGACAGGGCAACTTCTTTGGTGGAAAGGTCTGTGGTCAGGATCCCCTTGGCCGCGGCACGTCCGCCTTCGGGATTGAGTTTTTTGACCAACTTGGGAATAGCGCGCTTGAAACGGGTGACCGGAAAAGGAACGCCGATCAGGCCGGTCTGAGCGATCAAAATCTCTTCTTCCTTGATAGCAAGTTCCCGCGCAAGTTCAGCAACACACTCGGCAACCGCTTCCTTGCCGTTGGGGCCGTTCATGCAGTTGGCGTTACCGCTGGAGGCCAGAATAGCATGGTGGCGCGCAGCATGGACGCTCTTCATGGACTGAAGCACCGGCCAGGCTTTCACCTTATTAATAGTAAAGGTACCTGCCGCGATGCAGGGAATACGGGAAAAGATCAGGGAGCAGTCAAAACGTTTCTTTTTCTTTTTAATGCCCGAGTGCATGCCGCTTGCCAGAAATCCCAATGGCGTGGTCACGCTTCCCCGCCGCCTCTTCTCCCAAAACTGTTTTACCATGTCTTCAATCCTTCGTCCTCGGCAAAGCCGGCCCGGATGTTCATATTCTGAACAGCCTGCCCGGAAGCCCCTTTTAGCAGGTTATCAATGGCTGAAATCACGATCAGCCGGTCGCTGCCGCTGTCGGCAAAAAAACCGATATCACAATAATTAGTGTGCTGCACGTCTTTGAGGGCCGGGAAATTCCCCTCACCCTTGAAGCGCACAAACGGCTCATTTCCGTACCATTTCTTGAAGGCCGCGGCCACTTTCTCGGCGGTCACACCTTTTTTGCGCTTCAGATAAACGGTGCTCAAAATGCCCCTGTCCAGAGGAAGCAGATGCGGCACAAAAGTAATACTGACTTTCCGGCCCGAAACATCCGACAACGCCTGGTTGATTTCCGGCGTATGCTGGTGCCTGCCGACCTTGTAAGCGTAAAAATTCTCGTCCAGTTCCGCGAACTGGGTCGCCGGCGTAAGCTTCTTGCCCGCTCCACTGACTCCAGACTTGGAATCGATCACAATCGAATCCGCGTCCACAAGTTTTTCATGAAGGAGAGGCGCCGCGGCCAAAGTCGCGCCTGTCGGATAGCACCCGGGGTTGGCGATCAGGTCCGCTTTCGCGATCTCTTCCCGGAACCATTCCGGCAGCCCGTAAACCGCTTCTTTTAACAACTCGCGGTTGGTGTGTTTCTTCGCGTACCATTTTTCGTACTCCGCGAAATTACGGAGGCGAAAATCCGCTGAAAGGTCGACGACAATTTTTTTGGCCTTGCGAAACTTCTCCGCGGTTTCCATGGCCTCGGTATGCGGCAGGCAAAGAAAAACCACGTCCGCCTTCTTTTTTATTTCAGGAAAAGAATAAGTCTCGATTTCCAGGTCAATGTCCGGAGGAAGCGACGGGATCAGCGTCCGGACAGGAATCGATTCTTTTTGTCTGGTGGTCAAACCCGCGATGCGGACATGCGGATGCCTCAACAAAATTTTAATGAGCTCAATGCCGGTATAACCGGTCGCACCAACAACAGCAGTGTTTAACATGTCAAAGGGCGTTTATTATAGGAAACACTCCCCCAATACGCAAGTCTCAATCCTTGGGGATAAATGCCGTTATTACCCATATGAAACGCAAAATCCGGCGTAAAAAGCCCGCAAAACCCGCTTTACCCAAAAAAATTTTCGGGATTGTGTTCCGGAAACCCGCTTATCTCCAGGCCGCGCTCTACCATCCCTCTTACCGGAATGAAAACGTCCTCGGCCGAAGCTATGAAAATTTTGACCGCATGGAGTTTTTCGGCGATGCCATTCTGAACTTCGTGGTCTGTCAGAAGCTTTATGAAATTTTTCCGGAAGCTGATGAAGGCATGCTCTCCAAACTGCGTTCAATCCTGGTTTCGCGCAGGATCCTGGCGCGCATCGCCAAGGAACTGAAGCTTCCCCGGCACATGCATCTTGGAAAAAGTCTGCAGAAGCAGGAAATTTATTTAAAGACCAAACTTTACGCGGATGTTTTCGAAGCGCTGATCGCCGCGTTTTATTTCGACCAGGGTTTCAACCGTACGCGCGAATTCATCCTGAAACATTTCAAGTCCTACTTTGACGCAAAAAAACTTTTCCGCCTGGACCCCAACCCGAAAAGCACGCTGCAAGAGCTGGTGCAAAAACACTGGCAGAAACTTCCCGTTTACGAAAGCCGCCAGACGGACAAGGGCACTGAAACCGTGGTGGCCATCACCCGCACGCGCAAAGCAGCGGCTGTCGCGCGCACACGCCGTGAATCGGAAGAAAAAGCCGCGCGTCTTCTTTTAAGGAAATTGCGTCAGGAGCTGCTGGGACGCTTGAGCAGGAAATCTTCAGGCAGGAAACTGCTGAAGACCTTGTAAGTTTTCTTTTTCTGCAGGTCTTCCTGGAATTGCGAAACCCTTTTGGGGTCGGATTTCAGGTCCAGATTTTCAAAATCCCCCGCGAGAAGAAAAGGAATGGGGCCAAGCTGTTTTTTATCGGGGCCCGCCGGTGCGGGCACACCAAGTGTTTCAAGCAGGTTTTCCGAAAGCACCTGCGACAGGAACGCGTCCAGCCTGTAGTTGAAAGCGCCATCGCTCAGGGAAATACTGCCGTCCGCCTTGGCATTCACGTCCGCGCCGATCAAGTCCACCTTGGAAGTCAGGATCTTGCCGTTTTCCACACTGAAGGAAGAGCGCAGGTCATCAAAGCGCGTTTGCCCGGAAGCATACTGCGCCAGCGGTTTCAGCTCAGGGATGCCGCTCATGCCGCCCAGCAGGTCAACCTGGGACAAAGCACCCGCGGTCACGGAAAAAATACCCTGCCCGGCCAACTTTGACTGCCAGTTGTCGTCCGTCACTTGACCATTGCCCTGAAAAGTCAGGAAAAGATTTCCTTCCACCAACGGCCGGGGCCGTGTCTTTTGAAAACCGAGCCTCGACACATCAAGATGGTCCACCTGCGCGTCAAATTTGTAATTCTGCGCCGCGGCCTGATAATCACCCTTAGCCTTGAAGTCTCCACCAAGCACCTGTGCCTGCATGTCCTTAACAGTCCAGGCGCCGGCGTCATAGGTCAGGTCCATGAAAAGGTTTTTCACGTCATCCGCGCCGAGAAAAAAAAGAATGGACTGGCTGGCATAGTCAAAACGTTTGGACGCAGCCTCATCAACATGAGCGTGGCGCGCCAGTTTTTTTAACACAGCGGAAAGATCGAGAAAATTCACGGACGGCGAATTAATTTTGACTTCAATCTGCGGGTCTTTCAAAGGATGGAACGCGGTTACAGACCCTCCGATCACAGACTTGCCCAGCTCAAAGCTGAACTGCCGTATTTCAAATGAAACAGGCGCGAAATCCAGATTGAGCGAAATGTTTTTAATTTCCCAGCCATCCGGCCTTCCCGCACTGACATTGTCGAGCGTCAGGTTCAGCATGGTCTTGGCTTCGCCGGGTTTGCGCAGGATATTCCCCTGGTAATTCGCGAGCAGCTTGACCTCGCCTGCCAACAGGCAGTTTTCAAATGGAATCAGCATCTTTTCCCAGCCGGAAATGCTGAATTTATTGCTGATGACATTGAGCTCGCCCTCACCCGTCGCAAGGTTCAGCTTGGGGAGCGCGCCCTTGATTACTGCGTCCTTCAAGAGAAGCGAGAAATTGCCGGCAAGCCCCTGCCTGTCTGAAATGACAAAATCAAAAGCAAAGCTGGCTGGTGTTTCCTTGGACTTTGAAAAGTATTTTGCGTAGCTAAGCAGCATGCCCGTCATGTCCCAGTCGCCGTGCACAGTCATTCGGTCCATGGTGCCTTCCAGGGAAATTTCAGCATGGCTGGGACCGGAAAAACCGAAATTGAACGGAATGGCGCCGGACAAGGGCGGATAATACATTGAAACACCATCCAGGCTGAAATCCAGAAAACTCAAATGCATTCCCTTGAAATTGCGGGCGCCCGTAAAATAACTCCCGCGCATCTGCGCCAGCCCGAAAGGAAACCCCGCGGAACCGCGGCGGAACGCCATCTCGCCTGTAGCAAAGTCCCAAAGCAGGTCAACCAATATGTCCGTCTTGATTTCAGGGGAGCGAAAATGGTTGCCGCCCTCTTCCATCTCGTAAATTAAATTTTCAACCTGGGACTTCATATCAAAAGCCACAGTGTTCTCGCCGGTTTTTTTGTTAAATTTGACCGTTCCCCGGGCCGCGCCCTTTTCAACAAGCCATGCGCGAGTTTCGCCAAAATAATTTTCAAACGGCTTGAGAGCCAGGCCTTTGATCTGCGCGCTTCCATTAAGAGTCAGGTTCTTGAAGCTGGCGCCCCCATGGCGGGGCATGCGGGCTCTTCCTTTTATGGAAAGAGACCGGGGCGAACCTTCAACGTCACCGCGCAGCTCGTAATGCATAAACTGGGAATAGGTGATATGGCCCAGGCGGAAATAAAGGTTCTTGATTTCCATTTCCTTTGAAGCGCCGGAAAGTTTCTGGTTCCAGTTTCCACCTTCAACTTTCACAAAAGAAGGCAGTGTTCTACCACGCCAGAATGACGGAAACGTCAGGCCCACGCCGATTTTTTCGGCCTTCAACTGAAAACCATATTGAGGAAGATTAAGCTCGGCATCCTTGACCACCAGGGCAAGAGACGGAAAAGCTTTGAGCTCGGAGCCGGAAAATCGCAGCTCACCGCCTGCTGAAGTAACGATCCGGGTCAGAGACTGCTCGAGGGAAGTTTTATTGAGGAATTTCGGGGTGATCGCCTGGAAAAGGAGCCAGAAAAGACCAATCGCGGCAACAACGAGTGCTAGAACTTTTCTATCTGAGAACATGGCCCCTGAACGGGTTAGTAGCCAGTGCCGCTATTGCTGCTGTATCCACTCCCTCCTACGGGGCTGTAGCTGTAATCTTCCAGGAAAGCACCGCAGGATGAAAGCGTCACACAGGAAACGAGCAGGAAAAGCACGACTAGAATTTTTTTCATAATACGGAGAACCGTTAAAAGAAAAAAATTAACGCTTGGTGTACTGGAAGCGCTTGCGGGCGCCTTTGCGGCCGAACTTCTTGCGTTCTTTTTCGCGGGGATCGCGGGTCATAAGACCAGCCGCGCGCATGGATGAACGGAGCTTTTCATCATAAGCGACGAGGGCGCGGGCAACACCGAGACGGATGGCACCGGCCTGGCCGGCCATACCGCCGCCGTGCACTTCCGCGCGAACGCGGAACTGTTCAGAACCCTGGGCAGCCTTCAAAGGCTGCTCCACAATCATTTCAAGATTGGGGCGCTGAAGATAAGCGTGGGTGTCTTTGCCGTTGACGGTGAAACCTTTTTGTCCGGGGAAAACCCAGACGCGGGCGATTGCGTTTTTCCTTCTTCCGGTCGCGTAGAACGATTCAACTTTTGCCATGATCAGACTTCCAGTGCCACAGGCTGTTGGGCCTGATGATTGTGCTCGGCTCCGGCGTAAACACGGAGGCGACGCAGCATTTCACGGCCAAGTTTGTTTTTAGGGAGCATGCGCGAAACGGCGCGCGTGATGATTTCGGAAGGGTCTTTCACGATCAGGTCTTCAAACAAGTAGGTCTTGAGCCCGCCCGGATAACCGCTGTAGTGCTTGTAGATTTTCTGTTCGGATTTTTTGCCGGTCACGTGAATTTCTTTGGCGTTGATCACGATGACAGAGTCGCCGGAAAGCTGATCGGGCGCAAAAACAGTCTTGTTCTTGCCGATCAGAACGGTGGCAACCTTGCTGGCAAGACGGCCCAGGGTCTTCCCGGACGCGTTCACAAGCCAGGTTTTTCTTTTAAAGTCTTTTTCAGTGGGTAAAAACGTTTTCATTGCCTTTAAGCTCCTAGGGATTTGCTGCGAAAAATGAGCACGGAGTATAACAATTTCCCCATACCCTGTCAAAGGTTTATTTTAAGTTGTTTAAAATCAATAGGTTACGTCTATCAAATACAGGCCGTGGGCCGGTGCGCCCTGTCCGACCTCTCTACGGTCCTTGGCTTTCAGGGCCTTCTTCACATCTTCAGGTGTGATCTTTCCCCGCCCCACATCCACCAGCGCGCCAGTTAAATTCCGCACCATCCGGTATAAAAAACCGTCGGCTGTGACCCGCAGACAGACCAAATCACCTTCTTTTTTGACTTCAAATTTTTTAATCGTCCTTACCGAATTATTTTCACGGCGGTCCGGGTCCGTGGTGCAAAAAGAACGGAAGTCATGCTTGCCTGTCAGAATTTTCGCGGCCTGCCGCATCTTCAAAAGATTGAGCGGTCCGCGAACATGCCAAGCGCGCTGATTGAGAAATGGCGAGCGCGCTTCATGGTTCCAAATCCGGTACTCATAAGTTTTTCCCGTCGTGTGAAACCGGGAATGAAAATCAATACCGGCTTCTTCCGCTTCCCTGACCGCGATGGACTGCGGCAGCGTGGCATTTAAGGCCTTGCGAATTTCCCGCGGCTCAAGCCGGCTTTGCGTTTTGAAATGAACGACCTGCGACACCGCGTGCACACCCGCGTCCGTGCGGCCGCTGGCAGCGCCGATTTTGGTCGGCTCACCCGTTAATCTTGAAAGTGAACGCTCCAGAGTTTCCTGGACGGTAGGATGATTGGGCTGTTTCTGAAATCCGTGGAAAGCCGAGCCGTCATATTCCAGCACCAGCTTGATGTTTCGCAGTTGATTACTGTTTGCTTGCCCAGATTTCGGCGATTTGGACGGCATTGAGCGCGGCCCCTTTCCAGAGCTGGTCCCCCGCGACCATCAGCGCGAGGCCGTTATCAGAAGAAAGGTCTTTGCGGATCCTGCCCACCAGCACATTTTCGCGGTTGCTTGCTTCAATAGGCATCGGGAAATGATTGTTTTTGGAATCATCCTGGAGGTCCACGCCTGGTGCCTTGCTCAAAATAGCCTTGGCCTCTTCAGGGCTCATGGGTTTTTCGAATTCCAGGTAAAGGACTTCCGTGTGCGCGCGCAGGACTGGAACGCGAATGCAGGTGGTCACAATCTTGATCGAATCATCGTGCAGGATCTTGCGCGATTCGGCAATCATTTTCAGCTCTTCGCCGTTGTAACCGCCGTCTTCAATAGCAGCGTTGTGCGAAAACAGATTGAACGCGATCTGGTGCGGAAAAACCTTTTTGGTGGCAGGCTTGCCGGCCAGAACTTCCGCGGTCTGCTCTTTTAATTCTTCCATGGCGACCGCGCCCGCCCCGCTGACAGCCTGATAGGTGGCGCAGAGCACGCGCTTCACACGGTTCTTGCGGTGAAGCGGAGCCAGAGCCATCAGCATAATAATGGCGGAACAATTCGGGTTCGCGATGATCCCCTTATGTTTAAAAATATCATCACCGTTGATTTCCGGGACTACAAGCGGCACATCCGGGTTCATGCGGAACGCGCTGGTGTTGTCCACAATCAGCGCGCCATCCTTAATGGCATGCGGAGAAAACTGTTTACTGACCGAAGCGCCGGGGCTGGATAGCACAATATCAATGCCCTTGAATTCGCCAGGCTGGGACTTCAATTCCTGGATGGCATAATCTTTCCCGTTAAATTTGACTTTCTGGCCCGCGGAGCGCGCGGAGCCAAACGGACGGAACTCCCCCACCGGGAATTTGCGTTTTTCAAGGAGCGTAATGATTTCATGGCCAACCGCGCCTTTGGCGCCGACCACAGCAACGTTAAATTTTTTCATAAATGATATCCCGCGCCATCAGCAATCAGGATTGTCCGCGAGCACCGTCGGTCCGCGCTTCTCAGCGCGTCCGTCTGCACTCTCGGCGTTTTTTATCTCCAAAAACGCCTGCGAGAGCTGCTCTTAGGACAACCTGCTTGCCTCCGGCTTACTTTATTTTATCAATTACAAGCTGGCCCATCTGGGTACAGCCGACCTTTGTATTTCCTTCAGAATAAATGTCCGCGGTGCGGTAACCTTCCGCCAGCACTTGCTCCACAGCCTTTTCGATCGACTGCGCGATTTCGAACAGATTAAAAGAATGTTCCATCATCATGCCCACGGAAATGATGGTGGCCAGTGGATTGGCCAGATTTTTACCAGCGATGTCCGGCGCGGAACCGTGCACGGGCTCATAAAGCGCGTGCTGAAGGCCGATGGAAGCGGACGGCAGCATGCCGATCGAGCCCGCAACCATGGCGCCTTCATCGCTCAGGATGTCGCCGAAAAGGTTCGTGGTGACCATGACGTCAAACTGGCCGGGATTTTTGATCAGCTGCATGGCGCAGTCATCCACATAACGGTGGTCAAGCTGGACGTCCGGGAAACGCTTGTGGACTTCGGTCACAACCTTGCGCCACAGCTGGCTGGATTCCAGCACATTGGCCTTGTCGACCGAAGTAACCTTGCGGCGGCGTTTGCGCGCGAACTCAAAAGCCTTCACAGCAATGCGCTCAATCTGCGGCGTGGAATAATATTCCGTATTAATACCTTCTTCAGAACCATCTTTAAGTTTCGTGACACCACGCGGCTGCCCAAAATAAATGCCGCTGACAAGCTCACGAAAAATAATCATATCCACGCCCTTGACCACTTCAGGCTTGAGCGGAGAATTAGCGACAAGCTGCGGGAACATTTTGACAGGCCGCAGGTTTGCAAAAACGTCCAGACCTTTGCGAAGGCCGAGCAGTGCTTTTTCAGGCCGCTTGGCCGTTTCAACATGGTCCCATTTAGGGCCGCCGACCGCGCCCAGGAAAACCGCGTCCGCGTTCTGCGCGCGGGTCAGGTTCTCGGCTGTAAGCGGCTCGCCAAACTTATCAATGGAAGCGCCGCCGATAATCCCCTGCTCAATTTCAAAAACCAGGTGAAACTGCTTTCCGATTTTCTGGATGAGCTTGACTGCCTGCTCCGTGACTTCAACGCCGATCCCGTCGCCGGGAAATACTGTAATTTTGTACATTGGATTACTTCCCCTGGGGCATCATGCCGGCCGCTTTGGCGTATTTAAACACGTCCCCAGCTTCAATAATTGGGAGCACGTCGCCAATGGGCTTGAGCGTGTAAGATTTTCCGGTGGTCAGATTTTTAACCGTATGCTTCTTCACATCGAGTTCGAGCTCTTCGCCAGTTTTCAGGACCTTGGAAAGATGCTCGTCAGTTTCAAACGGAATCAGATAGCCGCCGTTGACCGAGTTACGGAAGAAAATGCGCGAATAAAATTCCGCGATCACAGCTGTGCAGCCCGCTTCACGCATACAAAAAGAAGCGTGCTCACGGGAAGAACCGCAGCCAAAATTTTTCCCGCCCACCACAATTTTATACTCGGACGTGAAACTGTCGTCACGCACAAACGGGATTTTTCCATAAGGCAGGCCCTGTCCGGCATCCGGAACACCGGAAAGCGCGTAGCGTGCGTACATTTTGCGCTCTTCGGGGATCGAAAGGCTCAGGGCCAGGTGCTGGGCCGGAATAATCTGGTCCGTGTCCACGTCATCGCCCACCACATAGCATTTACCACGAATGATAGTTTCCATGATTACACCAAAAACTTTCTGGGGTCCGTGATTTTGCCTTCGACCGCGGAAGCCGCGACCGTATAAGGCGAAGCCAGGAACACCGAAGATTGCTTGGAACCCATGCGGCCCGGGAAATTGCGGTTGGTCGTGGAAATGCAGACCTCCGCTTTGTTCAGGCGGCCGAACGTGTCCACCGGCCCGCCCAGGCACGCGGCGCAGGAAGCATCACCCATCTTGGCGCCGGCGTCGATAAAAATCTGGCGCAGGGACTTGCCGTTGATTTTTTCAATGTCCAGATTGCGGCTGACCTCAGTCGTGGCCGGAACAATGTACAGGTCGGTCTTGGCTGTGCGGCCGTAAAGGATTTTCGCAGCTGCAATGAAGTCCGTAATTTTTCCGCCCGTGCAGGAGCCCACATACGCGCGGTCAATGGGCGTTCCTTCCACTTCGCGGACCTTGGCCTTATTGTCCGGTGAATGCGGCTTGGCCACCACCGGCTCCAGGTCCTTGGTCTTGTAGATTTTTTCCACGAAATATTTCGCGTCCGAATCGTTCTGCACCGCGTTAAACGGCATTTTGGTCTTGGACTTCACGAAATCCGTGGTGACTTTGTCCGGCGCGATAATTCCGTTTTTGCCGCCCGCTTCAATGACCATGTTGCAAAGCGTCATGCGCTCTTCGATGTTCAGCGAGAAAACGCCGTCGCCCGCGAATTCCATGGCGCGATAGATCGCTCCGTCCACGCCGATGTCACCAATGATCTGTAAAATTAAATCCTTGGCCATCATATAAGGAGGCAGCGGCCCGTCAAAAACAAAACGCATGGTGGGCGGAACCTTGACCCACAGTTTTCCGGTACCCAGGATAAAACCCGCGTCTGTGTTGCCGATGCCGGTTGCGAATTCGCCGAAAGCGCCGGCCGTGCAAGTGTGCGAGTCTGTGCCAAACAGCACCTCGCCGGGGCGGGTATGCCCTTCTTCCGGCAGCGCGATATGGCACACGCCCTTGTAGCGTTCGGAATTCACATCATAAAAATGCGGGATGTTCTGCTCTTTGACGAAATCACGCAGGATGTCCACATTGCGGTGGCATTTTTCATCCGCGGTGAAAATATAGTGGTCCGGAATCACAACGACCTTGTTCCGGTCCCAGACTTTCGCGTCCTTGCCGAAGTTCTGCTTGAACACGCCGATGGTGCCGGGACCGCAAACGTCGTGCGTCATCAGGACGTCGACATCGATCCAGATATTGTCGCCGGGCTGAACAGAGTTCTTCGCGGCATGCTTTGACAAAATTTTTTCCGTTATGGTCATTCCCATAATTTTGCTCTTTCTATTTTTAAGATTTGACTAACTTCAGGCCTTCTTGAGGACTTGAAGCAGAGGCGTAATCTTTTTTCGGCATTCTTCCAGCAAGAAATGCTCTGCGGCCGGCAAGCACCGCTTCTTTCATGGCCTCAGCCATGAGCACCGGATCTTTGGCTTCCGCAATCGCGGTGTTCATCAGAATACCATCCGCACCCAGTTCCATGCAAATCGCGGCATCGGAGGCCGTGCCCACGCCCGCGTCCACGATGACCGGGCAGGAAACCGCTTCCATGACAAATTTCAGATTCAGCGGGTTCTGAATGCCGCGCCCGGATCCAATCGGCGAAGCCAGCGGCATGACGCAGGCCGCACCCGCGTCTTCCAGTTTTTTAGCCATGACCGGATCATCGGTCGTATAAGGCATGACCGTGAAACCTTCCTTCACAAGCACCTGCGTAGCTTCCAGAAGTCCGACCACATCCGGCATCAAAGTCTTTTTGTCTCCGATGACTTCCACCTTTACCAGGTCGCCGCAGCCGGCTTCGCGCGCCAGACGCGCAATGCGAATCGCGTCCTGCGCCGTATAAGCGCCCGCGGTGTTGGGCAGCAGTAAATATTTTTTCCGGTCAATGTAATCCAGGATATTTTTCTGAGAACGGTCCGCCAGGTTCACACGGCCGATCGCAACCGTAATCATCTGAGAACCGGAAACTTCATGCGCGTCCGCCATAAGCTCAAGCGAGGAATACTTTCCTGTACCCAGGATCAAGCGCGAGGTCAGTTCATACTTCCCGATTTTCAGCGTTCCCAGATCAGCCATTATCCAACCAAAGCTTTCTTCTTGGTAACTTCGTAAATATGTTCGTACTTTCGCGCTGAAGCGCCCCATGAGAAATCAGCGGCCATGGCATTCTGCATCAGATCGCTCCATGCCTTAGGGCTTTGATAAACGGCGACAGCACGCTCTATACATTCCCGCAGCGCGTCAGGCTTGTAGTCCTTGAAAATAAAACCATTTCCTTTTCCCGTCTTGGGATCAAATTCCTGGATAGTGTCCGCGAGACCTCCTGTAAAACGCACCACCGGGATGGTGCCGAAACGCAGACCGATCATCTGCGCCAGTCCGCAGGGCTCATAATAAGACGGCAGCAGGATCATATCGGAACCAGCATACATTTTCTTGGCCATCTTGGCGTCGAACGTAATATGCACGCTGATGCGCCCCTTGTTGCGCTTGGCCAGGTCACGCAGCGCGTGATGGTATTTCTCTTCGCCCGTGCCCAGCACGATAAACTGATAGCCGGAATTCCCCAACGCTTCAATCGCGGGTACCAGGATATCAATGCCCTTTTGCTCCACCAGCCGCGAAACTACGCAGAACAGCGGCGCTTCAGGGTCCGCGGTCAGCCCGTTTTCTTTTTGCAGCGCGGCCTTGTTGGCGTGTTTCTTATCAATTTTTTTCGCGTCAAATTTCTCGTAAATTTCGGTGTCCGTGGCCGGGTTCCATTCTTTCAGATCAATGCCGTTGAGAACACCGTGGAAATTTTCACGGCGGCGGGAAAGGACACCTTCCATGCCGCAGCCGAATTCCTTGCTCTGCACTTCCTGAGCGTAGCGTTCACTGACGGTCGTAACGCTGTCAGAATCCAGGATGCCGCCTTTCATAAAACTGAACTTGCCATAAAATTCCAGGCGTTCCATGCGGAAATGTTCCCAGCCAAGACCGGTCATGGGCAGCGAATCCGGGGGAAAATTGCCCTGATAAGCAAGGTTATGAATGGTGAAAACGCTTTTGGTCTTGGCGAAAAACGGGTCCTGCGCGTAAAGAGTTTTCAGAAAAACCGGGATCAGGCCGGTCTGCCAGTCATGGCAGTGGATCACATCAGGCTTGAACGGAATGCGCTTCAGGCTTTCCAGAACCGCGCGCTGAAAAAAAGCGAAACGCCGGTCGTTGTCCGGATAATCGCCGAGTGAGTTACCGTAATACGCGTCACGGTTAAAAAAATCAGGCTGGTCGATGAAATAAACAACGACACCGTTCTTGGCAGTCACGCTGTAAACGGTGCCTTTGATGCGTTCTGAACCCAGCTGCACTTCCAGGTTTTCCAGCACCGTCTGAAGGCCGTGGCGGCGGTCGATATTTTTATAGCGGGGCAGGAAAGCCACCACATCATGGCCAAGCGCCTTGATCTCACCGCTCAAAGAGCCGATGACATCCGCCAAACCACCTGTTTTTGCAAACGGTTCCATTTCTGAAACCGCGAAGACAATTTTCATAGAGAGTCTGTCCAAGCGCTATTTCGAGGCCGAAGGCCGAGAAATTTTAATCTTGCGTAAATCAACAAGATAGCGCTTTTCATTTAAGATGATCTTAATTTAACTTGGCTACTGGACTTTGAGGACGCAATTCCAGGTCCCAAAAGGGTTTGGAATGCATTCCACCGGCTTCTGGTCGTTTTGCCAGGTGCCGTCCACAAGGAAACGGTACTCATAACGGCCCGAAGGCAGCGAAAGATCTACCTTCCACTTACCGCTACGGTCTTTTTTGAGGGAGGTATTGCTGGACTGCCAGTTATTGAAACACCCGGCAATCTCAACTTTCTTGGCCTGAGGCGCGTAAAACTCAAAAGACACTTTCTTTTTCAAGGGAGTCTCCTGCCCTGTTCAAGGGAACGTCAGTATATAACAGAAAAAACCCCTTGCCAAGACGGTTCTCTTCGCATAGAATCCCGCCTCTATGCAACACTGTGCCATTTGCGATAAAAAGCCCCTTGTGGGCCGTTCGATCTCTCGCCGCGGTCTTT
>CAZKMJ010000007.1:1382-9880 GCA_964553835.1 uncultured bacterium | reverse complement strand
TCGGTAAGAAGGTCACCGGTATCACCCGCCGCCGTTTCTACCCGAACCTGCAGCGTGTCAAAGCCCGTTTCCCCAATGGAACCGTGCGCCGGATCAATGTTTGCGCTTCCTGCCTCCAGGCCGGAAGGGTCGTCAAGGCCGTCTCTTACAAGCTCCAGCGTAAGACTCAGGTCCCCGCAGCCAAGTAATCCTTTTAAAGAATAAAAAAGCCCGGTCAAAAGACCGGGCTTTTTTTATGCTTACTTTTATAACTTCTTTTTCTTTACCTTTTCTATTGCATCGGTTTCGCATCACCGGGATTTGGAGCAAGAGGTTTGTCTTTTCCGGCATCTGCAGAATTGCCGGGTTTACTTTCTCCGGGCTCCGTTGGTTTTACAGGTATGAATATCGTAGTAGGCTTTTTGGGGGGGTCATTATTAAACATTCGAAAATATCCCTCACCTTCACGGGCATCCGGTTTCCCCGGGCCCTTCGCCTCGCCTTTACTTACATCAGGCTTTGACTCACTTGGACTAACCGTTGAAAGCGCTCCGGCAGGAGGCGCGTTTGGATTCACAACAGGTGCAGGCGCTGGGGCCGGAGCTGTCTGCTTCTCCTCAGGGGTTGTTGTCGGTGTGCCCGTTGTATCTCCGGGCGCAACTCCCTCAAAAGCAAACACCGGCGCTGTCGAAATGCCAGTAAAGATAAGGCCAGTTACAACAAGGACTACAGAAAATTTTTCAAAAAGCTTCATGATGAAGTTCTCCTTTTCATTTTCTATTCTTATTTAAACCTTACCCCCCCCCTGGATAATTTCAAGTCAAGTTCTGAAAATTGATAAAAATGACAGCTATAAACAAAATGGGGTTTGGGGACCGTTTTAAGGAAAGGCTGTAGAGAGGAAATTCGTTATCTTTACCTCTTTAAGAAGTCTTAAAGAGGCTTGGCTTCCTTGACTTCCAGCTGAAGAGTTTCCGTACCGTTCCAGGACTTCATCTTGACGGTGTAGGAAATGTCCAGGGCCATGTCCTTTTCAATCCACAGGAAGTCGTCCGACACACGTCCTGAAATCTGGGCCTCATAAACCATCCCCTCCTGCATCAGCCAGAACTTCAAACTTTCCCCAAAGAGGCGTTCCGGTTTGGTTTTGACCACCACATTCGAGGTGTGAAACACAGGCCTTGGGTTGCCCATGCCATGCGGCTCCAGCAGCTGAAGTTCATCCAGGAACAGCGTATTGAAATCCGGAAACCGGAGATTCAAGTCCACATTCACTTTTCGGACAAAATCTTCAGGTTTGTAATTTTCAGCCGCGTGCCGGTTGATCTTAGCCCGGAACGGTGCAAGGTTATCTTTCAAAATGCTTAATCCCGCGGCCTGCTCATGCCCGCCAAATTCCACAAAAAGCTCCTTGCAGTGGTCCAGGGCATTGAAAAGATGAAACCCCTTGATAGACCGGCCGGATCCTTTTCCTTTGCCATTCTGAAAAGCAATGACCACCGCGGGCCTGTGATATTTGTCCACCAGCCTCGAAGCCACAATCCCGATCACGCCCTGGTGCCAGCCTTCCCTGCCGACCACAATCACGCGGTCGCGGTTGAAATTCATGACACGCTCGGTTTCCTCAATTGCTTCCTTGATGATCTGGCGCTCTTCCTTTTGCCGCATCTTATTCTCTTCTTCCAGGATGCCAGCCAGGCTTTCCGCTTCTTTGTCGCTTTCGGTCATTAAAAGCCTCAGCGCGATTTCAGGAGAGCTCATGCGGCCGGCGGCGTTGATGCGCGGACCCAGCATGAATCCCACATGCCCAACGTTCAAAACATGGGTTTTAATTTTCGCGGAGATGGCCATGGCTTTGATGCCTGGATTTTTGCGCTTCGCCAGAATCTCCAGGCCCTTTTTTACAATGACGCGGTTTTCAAGTTCCAGCGGCGCCACGTCGCAAACGGTTGAAAGCGCGGCCAGATCCAGAAAATCAAAAGCCTTTTCGCCGAGCAAAGCCTGCGCGAATTTGAACGCAAGACCGCCCGCGGAAAGTTCCTTGAACTCATAGGAGCAGTCATTCTGACGGGGATTTAAAATGGCATTGGCGGGAGGCACGCCGTCTTCAGGCACGCGGTGATGGTCGATGATGATGACATCCATACCCATGCTGCGCGCCAGCGCGATTTTTTCTTTAGCGGTAATGCCGCAGTCCACGGTGATCAAAAGCTCCGCGCCATCATGCCGGCCGCGGCGAATGGCGTTTTCACTAACGCCATAGCCATCTTCAGCGCGGTCTGGAAGGAAAATCTGATAATTCGCGCCCAGCTGCTCCAGCGCGCGGCCCACGATGGCGGAACCTGTCACTCCATCCACGTCATAATCGCCGTGTACCAATACCTTTTTTTTGCGCGCGGCATAGGAGCGGACCAGTTCAACAGCTTCCTTCATGCCCTTGATGCCCATGGGGTCGGGCAGGCTGTCCAGACCGGAAAAAAGGAAGCGCGAAATGTCCTGTAAAGAAACAAGCCCCCTTTTCGCCAGAAGACTGGCAAAAAGAGGGCTGAAAGACGTCTGCGGAAAAAGCTCCGCGGGGACTTGCTGCATTATTTTCTTTTGGCTGCCATTTCCGGTTTATTTCCCTTTTCAGGCGCGGGAGCGGGAACACTGCGGGTACCACCGCTCGCGTCCACGAGTACTGCCGAAGCCACAAACACAGTCGAATAAATACCGACCGAGAACCCAACCAGCATGGTAAAGGCAAAATCATTAATGCCCGCACCACCAAACAGGAAAAGGGCCAGCGTACAGAAAAGCACCGTCAAGCTGGTAAGAAGAGTCCGTCCCAGGGTCTGGTTAATGGAAAGTTCAACGATTTCCGCGAAACTTTTCTTACGCACAGCTCTCAGGTTTTCACGGACACGATCAAAGGTCACGATCGTGTCGTTGACGGAGAAACCCATGATCGTGAGGATCGCGGCCACAATCGTCAGATTGATTTCACGCCCGCTCAGCGCGTAAATACCCGCCGTAAAAAAAGTATCGTGCAGAAGCGCGATGACTGCCGCCAGCGCGAATTTGAATTGGAAACGGAAAGCCAGGTAAATCAGGATGCCAAGCGAAGACCAGACCACCGCCCACAAAGCCTTGTTTTTCAGATCACCGCTGACGGCGGGACCAACCTGGTCAACTTTCAAGGTCTGATAGTTCCCCAGAGACCTGCCCGCGTCTTCAATCTTGTGGGTGTCGGTTTCGCGGGTCTTGACCAGAAACTGGACAGGCGCGGCTTCACCCGCTTTCTGAATGGTGGGGTCCTTAATGCCGGCTTTCTCGAGCGCGGCGCGCAGGGTCGAGGTTTCAACCTTGTCCTGGAACTGCATGTGGACAAGAGTGCCGCCGGTGAACTCAACGCCAAAATTTTCACGGCCCCGCATAAAGATCGAAGAAACACCCAGCGCCAAAGTGACCACTGAAAATCCGTAGGCCCAGAAACGGCCCTTCAGGAACCGGAAATTGGTCGTCTTGATCAAGTGGAGCATGGGCAGTTTAAGGTTTGGATTGCGGCTGGCAAGAAAATCAAAAACGACGCGCGTTACAACCAGGGAAGAAAACATGCTGGCGATCAAACCGAATGTCAGCGTCACGGCAAATCCCTTGATCGGACCGGTGCCAAAATAGAAAAGCAGCACAGACGTGATCAGCGTCGTAACGTTTGAGTCAAGGATGGCCGCGAAAGCACGGTGATACCCGGCCGAAATGGCGGCACGGGTCGTTTTTCCGGCCTGCAGTTCTTCGCGCATTCGTTCATAAATAAGAACGTTGGCGTCAACGGCCATGCCGATTGAAAGGATGAAACCCGCGATACCCGGCAGTGTCAGGGATGAATGGAAAAGAGCCAGGGATCCAATGACCATAAGTACATAAACCAGGAGACCAATATTGGCCACCAGCCCGCAGATCAAGTAATAGATAGGCATGAAAACAAATACCAGCCCGGCGCCGCAAATACCAGCCCGGACACCGCTTTCAATGGAATCGCGTCCCAGGGTCGGGCCCACAGAACGTTCTTCGATAATGTGAACGGGCGCGGGAAGCGCGCCGGCGCGGAGCACCAGCGCAAGGTCGCTTGCTTCCTCCGACGTAAAATTACCGGAAATCTGCGCCTGACCATTCGGAATACGGTCACGGATGACGGGTGCTGAATGAACCCGTCCGTCCAGCACAATGGCCAGCTGCTTTCCAACGTTTTGGAAAGTCACACGGTCAAAAATTTTAGCGCCTTCCTGATCAAACTGCAGCTGCACGATAGGCTGTCCATATTGGTCAAACCCTACCGAGGCATTGGTCAGATGCTCACCAGACAAAAGCGATTCCTTGGAAAGCAGGACACGGCCCGCGCCGCCGGAATTTTTAACGCTGTCCACAAATTCATAGCCCTCAGGAAACTTGGCCGGGACCGCAGGAACAGCAGGAGCAGGAGCCGGGGCCGGGGTCGCAACCTTCGCGGCATCTGCCGGAGCCGTTGCTGCGGGTGCCGCAGGAGCAGGCGCAGGTGCGGGCGGCGGTGACGTCAGGGCTTTTTCAGCCTCTTCAGCCTTGGCAAGAAGTTCGGGATTGTCGGAAACAAGGCGGAATTCGAGATGGGCGGTTTTGCCAACGATTTCCTTGGCACGGTCGCGGTCAGTCACACCGGGAAGCTGGACCACAACCTGGTCTTTGCCCTGTTTGGTGATGACAGGTTCACGCACGCCGAATTCATCGATACGGTTGCGGATGATTTCCACAACGCGCTCGGTGGAATCTACACGGTGTTCCGCGGGCACCTTGTCGAGGTCGACCTGCAGCAAAAGCTGCATGCCGCCCTGAAGGTCAAGGCCAAGATTGATTTTTTGGTCGAGCGGATACGCTTTCCAGATGGAAAACGCGATGACACCGATAATCAGCAATACTTTCCACTTATAATTTCTGTCCATAAATCTCCTATGACTCGCGCAGTCCGGAAACAGCGCTCTTCAGGACTTCCATTTTGGTGTTTTCATTGTCGCCGACTTTCAGCACAACATAATCATTCTGGACACTGGCGACCGTTCCAATAATGCCGCCAATGGTGACCACACGATCGCCTTTTTTCAGGGCGGAGATGGTTTTCTGCACTTCCTGCTGCTTTTTCTGCTGGGGGCGGATCATGAGGAAATAAAAAACCATCATGACCAGCGCCATCATGACAAAAAAATGGACAGGATTGTTGCCTTCAGCGGCCGGGCCCGCGGCGGGCGCGGCGTAAGCTAATTTCTCAAACATGGTTCAGACTCCCTTTCATATAAGTACGATTATCGGCTAGTTGGGTCAAATTGATTGATAAAATTTTTCTTAAATTCTTTGAAGGTCCCGGCCCTGATATGCTCCCGGATCTTCTTCACAAACTGCACAAAAAAGTAAATGTTGTGGATCGACAGCAGCTGGCCGCCCAACATCTCCTCCACATTCGTCAAGTGGCGGATGTAACCCCGTGAAAAATGAAGGCAGGCATAGCAGCCGCAGCCCTCCTCAATGGGCTTGTCTTCATATTGATACTTCGAATTACGGGCCACCACCATGCCTTTTGCAGTGAAGGCCGCACCATTGCGCCCATAACGCGTCGGATTGACACAATCAAACATGTCGGCGCCGCGCTCAATGGATTCGACGAAATCCAGCGGCGTTCCGATGCCCATCATGTAACGGGGCTTGTCCTTTGGCATTTTCGGAATGACGGAATCAAAAATCGTAATGGTGTCGGGCTTGGCTTCACCTACGCAAAGCCCGCCCAACGCATAGCCGTCAAAACCGATTTCCACAGTCCGTTCGAGCGATTCGAGGCGCAGGTCCGGGAAAAACCCACCCTGCACAATGCCAAAGAGCGCCTGGGACTTCAATTTATGGTGTTTCTTGGCGCGCGCTGCCCAACGCAGCGTCAGTTCGAGCGATTTCTTGATCCGTTCTTTGTCAGGGGTCGGAGGCGGACATTCATCAAAAACCATGGAAATGTCACTGCCGATCGCTTCCTGGATTTCCACCACTTTTTCCGGCGACAGGAAAACTTCCTTGCCGTCAAAGTGGGAACGAAAACGCGCGCCCTCTTCGGTGATCTCGCGCATGCGGCTGAGCGAAAAAACCTGAAAACCGCCGGAATCCGTCAAAATCGGGGCGTTCCAGCCCATAAAATGGTGCAATCCACCGAATGATTTGATTATATCGATTCCGGGTCTTATGTAAAGGTGATAGGTATTGGACAAAATGATCTCTGCACCCGCTTCATGAAGGTCACGCGGGGTCACGGCCTTGACTGCCGCCTGGGTGCCTACCGGCATAAAGACCGGAGTTTCGATTACGCCATGCGCCGTACGGATCTTCCCTACACGTGCATGGGTGTGCTTGTCTTCATGCAGCACTTCAAAACCGAAAATACTGGGGTCCGCGCAATAAGGCTTCACAAAATCACCATAGCATCGCCATAACTGTAAAAGCGGTATTTTTCTCGGATGGCTTCCTCATAAGCATTCATCAATTTTTCCTTTGCGCCCAAAAAAGCGGAAACCAGCAGCATGAGCGAGCTTTTGGGCAAATGAAAATTCGTAATCATGCCCGAAATAATTTTGAATGTGTAGGGTGGATAAATAAAAATCCGAGTTTCGGCTTTATGGGCTTTCACTTGCCCGCCGTTGTCCGCCGCGGATTCCAGCGTGCGCACGGAGGTCGTCCCACAGGCAATGACACGCCGGTTTTCTTTTTTAGCTCGGTTAATAATCTCCGCGGCCTGCGGCGTGATTTCATACTCTTCTTCGAACAATTCGTTTTTCTCCAGGTCTTCCTGGCCCAGCGGTTGAAACGTGCCGTAGCTGGTGTGCAGCGTAACATAAACCACTTCCACGCCTTTTTTCTTTAACCGCTCCAGCAAGTCCTTGTCGAAATGCAGACCCGCGGTGGGCGCGGCGACTGCGCCTTCCTTTTCCGCGAAAACCGTTTGATATAGATCACGGTCGATCTTGCTGTCCGGCCGGTCAATATAAGGAGGCAGTGGGATATGCCCGATTTTTTTCAGGACTTCCTTTCCATTATCAATTTGAAGCAGGCGCTCACCGGAATCCGGCTGTGGGTCATCCAGCACACGCGCGTCAAATTTCGTCCCGTTCTCCCCCAGGGAAATGACCGCGCCCTGCTTGATCCTTCCACCAGGCCGCAGCAATACTTTCCAGACATTCTTTTCCGTTTGCTTCAAAAAAAGCGCCTCGACCTGGCCGCCGGTCTGGCGCAGGCCAAAAACACGCGCAGGCAGCACTTTGGTATTATTCAAAACAAGAACGTCGCCTTTGTTTAAAAAATTTTCAATGCCGCGGAAAATATGGTGCGAAATTTTTCCGGACACGCGATCTACTTTTAAAAGTCTGGCGCTGGCCCGGTCTTCAGGGGGAAATGCCGCGATCAGTTCCGGCGGCAAAGGATAATCAAAATCGGAAAGTTTCATCGAATGTCGGACTTCAGCGCCTGCGCAACAGCCTCCGGCGTCAAAGCCAGGTGGATCCAGGGATTAGCCACAACTCCTTCTTTATGGTTCACATAATGGTAAAACGCCTGCATGCTTTTTCCCGCGATCACGATGGGCTTGGACTGCAGCCTTTTATTAGCCATTTCCCAGACCGTGAAAAATTCCACCAGGGTCCCAGTAGCTCCGTCCAGTACTACATAACCTTTGGCAAGGTCAATCAGCGTAGAAAGCCTTTCCCTCCAGGTTGGCAAGGTCCGCGCCTCATCCGTCCAGGGATTGGCTGTTCCGCCCAGCTGACTTGAAATAACGCCAATGGTTTTACCACCCGCTTCTTTCGCGCCATGAGAAGATGCAGCCATGGCCCCGGAATAACCACCATTGCAAATATCAAAGCCTGCCTGCGCGACCGCATAACCGGTCTGATAGGCAAATTCATACGCGGGCGTTCCAGGCTGGATTTGCCCGCTTCCGAAAATCGCAACAACCGGCCTCATGAAACGTTTTCACCTTTCAAAATTTCAGGCACCGGGCGGGTATCGATGCGAAGCCCGCCGTCATGCTCAATTTTAAGGGTGTAAATCGTGCCAGGTAAAAACATGGAGCCGGGAGCTTCGATCTGGGCATTTTTGATGCCGGCCCGTTCACGCTCGCGCGGATCCAGAGCGTAAAGCCAGAATTTTTCCCACAGCCCGTCTTCATAGCTGGATTTTTCACCGGGCAGCTTGTAGCCCGCGGGCACGGAATGCGCGGTGGTGATTTCAAATTCCTGAGTCCGCGCACCATCCAGCACAAATGCTTTGCGGAAAAGATAGGCACTCTTTCCTTTTAATTTATCGCCGCCAAAAACAAACTTGTCTTCAAACCGGATGACCAATGACTGAAACTGGATGACATTGCCCTGGAATGTGAAATATTTCGGGGAAAGCGGGCGGCCTGCCGCATCGAATTCCAGGAACTTGATGGTGGTTTTAATTTTACCCGTGGATTCGTCCAGCTCGCTTTTGGTCACAAG
>CAZKMJ010000007.1:0-1372 GCA_964553835.1 uncultured bacterium | reverse complement strand
CAGCCGCGCGGGAATCAGCAGAAAGCCTTTGGATGACTTTTTTGAGCACCCTCACCTGGTCGAAAAAATTCCAGACTTTCAGGCCGGCCACAAGCAGGGCCAGGCCCAGGGCTGAAAAAGCAATCATACGGACGGTTTTAGGGGCTTCCTTCAGAAACATGGACGTATCATACCAGTTTGCGGAGGGTTCTTAAAGCGGGCTATTTCTTGTCCAGGACTTCCCGGACAGTCATGAGCATTTCAGCTTGGGTATAGGGCTTCTGGATGAATTTGCAGCCCTGGTCGATCCATTTCTGCACGGAGTTGTGATCGGTGTAACCAGATGTGAATATGATCTTGGATTTCGGAAACATTTTTGAAAATTTTTCGGCAAGTTCCCCGCCGCCCATATAAGGCATGACCATATCGGTGATCAGCATCTCAACAGGCGGTTTTTTGCTGTCCTCCCTTTCCCGGATCAGCCTCAGCGCCTCCAGACCGTTGCGTGCCTCCAGCACTTGAAAACCCTGGCGGCTAAGCATCTGCACGGCAAGGCCGCGCAGCAGGTCTTCATCTTCAGCAATCAGGACCGTTTCATTGCCGACCGGCAGTTTGACCGCCGTTTCAACATGCTCCGCGGCCGCTTGTTCACCGGCTGGCGGTAGATAAACCTTGAATTCCGCCCCTTTTCCCGGCTCACTATCCACATAAACATATCCCTGCGACTGTTTGACGATCCCGTAAACGGTAGCAAGTCCCAGGCCTGTCCCCTTGCCTTTTTCCTTGGTTGTAAAAAAGGGTTCGAACAAGTGCGCCTTGACTTCCGGCGGCATGCCTTCACCACTGTCTTTAACTTTCAACTGCACATATTCGCCCGGCTGAAACCCCTGATAAACAGCCGCGGCCTTTGCATCGACTGTGACGTTTGAAGTCTCAATGACCAGCTTGCCACCTTTGGGCATGGCATCCCGCGCATTGACCGCAAGATTCATAATAACCTGCTCAATTTGAAAGGCGTCGACTTTTACCGACCGCAACTTTTCCCCAAAAATTGTGACCAACTCCACGTCTTCACCAAGCAGCCGCCGGATCATTTTGTCCGCACCCCGTACAATTTCATTCAGGTCAAGGACCTTGGACTGAAGAACCTGCTTCCGGCTGAAAGCAAGGAGCTGGCGGGTCAAACTGGCGGCGCGCAACGCGGCTGTCCGAATTTCAGAAATGGAATTGCGCGTCGGATCCGCCGCATCAAGACGGCCGAGCAGAATGTCGGAATGGCCAAGGATCACGGTCAAAAGATTGTTGAAGTCATGCGCTACGCCGCCAGCCAGCCGCCCAACTGCCTCCATTTTCTGGGCTTGACGGAATTGCGCTTCCAATTTTTTTTCGCTGC
>CAZKMJ010000006.1:25814-26538 GCA_964553835.1 uncultured bacterium | reverse complement strand
CATCAAGGTACCCGCCGGTATTCAAGGCGATTCCCGCCTCAAAGTCACGGGGGAAGGGGAGGCCGGCTCCAAAGGCGGCGGGCGCGGCGACTTGTATGTTTATGTCCGCGTTAAAGAGCATTCCTTTTTTGAACGCCGCTCGGCCGATCTTTACTGTGAAATTCTGGTTCCTTTTACTTCCGCCGTATTAGGTGGAGAAGTCAAAGTTCCGACCCTTGAAGGCGAAGAGCCTTTAAAAGTCCCCGCGGGCACGCCTTCTGGAAAATTTTTCAAGATCAAAGGCCAGGGCCTTCCGACGCTTGGCCACGGTCATCATCGCGGCGATCAGTATGTGCGCATTGAGATTGAAGTTCCTACCGATCTGAGCGCGGAAGAAAAAAAGCTGCTGCAGGAATTTGAAAAGAAGCGCGGCAGTAAAAATCAGGTTAGAAAGAAGAAAGGCTTTTTTGACCACTTCAAAGAGTCCTTCTAAACCAGGATTGTTTCAAAGGCTGCTGCTGGGCTGGCTGCCTTTTATTTTCTGGAACTGGGTGGTTTTTGAAAGCGCGGTGGTGCCGCCCGGGAAGATCCCGGATTTCCTGCGCCACTTCAATGACAAGTTTATTCACGGCTCGGAATATTTCGTTCTGGCCCTGTTCGCGTTAAATCTTTTCGCGCAGTCACCCTCAAATTTTGTACGGCAGAACCCCTACCGCTTTGCCCTGATTTACGGAATGATTATGGG
>CAZKMJ010000006.1:12252-25804 GCA_964553835.1 uncultured bacterium | reverse complement strand
GCTGCGCGTTCCGGGCCGCTCATGTGATTTTCAGGACTGGATGGCGGACGTGACGGGGACCCTGCTTGCTCTTGTGCTGATCCTGATTTTCAAGCCGCGGAGAATCCAATGAATTATTTCGATTTTGAATACCGCGTTCGCTACGGCGATACGGACAAAATGGGCATCGGGTATTACGGGAATTATTTCACCTGGTTTGAAGCGGCGCGTACGGAATATTTCCGCGCTCTGGGCCTTCCCTATACCGAGTGTGAGAAGAAAGGTTATTTCCTTCCGGTGGTGGAAACCAGCGCCAAGTATTATTCGCCCTCAACTTATGATGATCTGCTGGTGGTACGCACCAGCGTCAGCAAGCTGGGCATGACTTCCATCCGGTTTGAATACCGGGTCTTCCAGAAAGCCAGCCAGCAGCTGGTGGCCACCGGTTTTTCGGTTCATGCCTTTGTGGACAAGTCGATGAAACCTGTGCGCATGCCGGAAGAAATCCGCGGCATTGTCACTGAACATTCTCTTCTTGAAAAAAAATCCTGAAAAACGTCTTCTTGTGTTGACCCGCTGATTTATCCGTGTTAGAGTACGCCCCCGTTGAGCCCTTGCGCTGCAAGGGATTCATCAACTTTCAAAGTGGAGAGTATGAAACAATACCGGGTAACAGTCCTTGGGGACGGCGGTTGGGGAACCGCGCTCGCGATCGTAAGCTCGCGAAAGAAAAATGAAACGCTGCTGTGGTCTGCGTTTCCGGACTACGCGAAAATCCTTTCTGAAAAACGGGAAAACGTAAAATTCCTTCCCGGCGTACCACTTCCTTCAAACCTTCAAATCACCTCCGACCTTAAGCGCGCGCTTGAGGTCTCCGAAATCATCGTTTTGGCTATTCCGACCCAGTTTTTGCGCAATATCCTATACAAAGTCAAGGAAATGGGCTTCGGCGACAAGATTTTCATCAGTGTCTCCAAAGGTATAGAGAAAAAGACCCTGCTCCGGCCCTCAGAAATCGTTAAGGCGGTGCTTGGGGACTCCGTAAGGCTGGTAGTGCTTTCCGGGCCGTCCCATGCCGAGGAAGTGGCCCGCAATATCCCGACTCTGGTTGTCGCCGCTTCTAATAATACGAAGGACGCCCAGGCGGTCCAGGAAGCTTTTATCGACACTTATTTCCGCGTCTATGTCCAGTCTGACATGCTGGGAGTGGAGCTGGGCGGCGCCCTTAAAAATGTGATCGCGATTGCCGCGGGCATCTGCGACGGTCTGAAGTTTGGCGACAATACCAAGGCTGGTTTGATTTCCCGCGGTCTCCTGGAAATGACAAGGCTTGGCAATAAGCTGGGAGCCAATCCCAGCACCTTTTTCGGGTTGTCTGGACTGGGCGACCTGGTTACGACTTCTTTTTCACAGCACGGCCGCAATCTGCGTGTGGGGCGTGAGCTGGGTGAAGGTAAAAAGATCAAAGACATTCTGGCCGGTATGGAAATGGTGGCTGAGGGCGTGGATTCCGCGGACAGCGTGAACGAGCTTTGCAAGCGCCATCAGGTTGAGCTGCCGATCATCAGTGAAGTTTACAATGTGCTCTTCAATGACAAAAGCGCGCGCCAGGCGGTGCTCGATCTTTTGAATCGTGACGCGCACGAAGAGTGGAAGCAATATTAGCAGTTAAACAAGTCGCACGTTGAGTCGTGGAACCGGGGCTTGGGGAGTTCCGGGGAAACGCCGCAGCGGGTAACCGTTTAGCCCTTTTCCGGTAAAAAAGGCATATCTCGAGAAGAAAGGAGTACAACCATGAACAAGTCCCAACTGGCAACTGAAGTCGCCAAGAAGACCAAGCTTTCGAAGGCCAAGGCCTGGGAAGCTGTGAGCGCGGTTACTGAATCCATCAAGGGTTCCCTTAAAAAGGGACAGAAAGTGTCCTTGATCGGCTTTGGCAGCTTTCTCGTCCGTAACAGGAAAGCCCGCACCGGCCGTAATCCCAAGACTGGAGAAACCATCCAGATCAAGGCCCGCAAGGTTCCTGCTTTTTCCGCAGGCGCCGAGCTGAAGAACGCTCTGAAGAAATAACCAAATCCGGCAGGGAAAAGAGATGTGCGCACGTCTTTTTTCCCTGCCGTTTTTGTTTTCAGGGCTATTTCCCGCCCCCGGAAACCCGCCATTTTTGTGCTATAATTTTACTATGGATCAGGAACCCAAACACCAGGTTAAAGTCTTCAGTGTGCAGGAGGCTAACGCGCTTGTGCCTTTCCTGACCGATGCTATTTTCAAGCTCCAGGAAAAGCGCCGGAATATCCTGGCCCTTGAGGTGGAAATTGACGCTACGGAGCTGGTTGTGGAGAAAGACGACGGTGGTTCCGCGCCGGCCCTTAGCAAAAAAGTCGATGAATATACCCGCTCGGTAAGCAGCTTTTACACGCAGCTTGAAGAGGTGCACGCCAAAGGTTGTTTTTTAAAGGACCTAGACGCGGGGCTTGTGGATTTTTACGGAAAACAGCAGGGCCGGGTGGTTTATCTGTGCTGGAAGCTCGGCGAAACCAAGGTCGGGCACTGGCACGAGGTGGGCAAGGGATTTGCCTCGCGCGAAGTCCTGGACCCTAAATCCTGAGAACCAACCCATGAAAAATGGCCGCTACCGCATTGAAAAAGATTCTCTGGGCAAGAGGCCTGTTCCGGCGTCTGCCTATTATGGCGCTGAAACAAGCAGGGCCATCGAAAATTTCCCCATATCCGGCTGGCGGTTTCACCCCGGCCTGATCCGTTCTCTGGCTCTCATCAAAAAAGTTTATGCCCAGGTTCATCATTCTGTTGGGCAGCTTTCCGCGGCCAAGGCAAAGGCCATTGCGCGTGCCGCGCAGGAAATCCTGGACGGAAAACTTCACGAACAGTTTCCGACTGACGCGCTCCAGTCCGGAGCCGGCGTTTCACTGCACATGAACATGAACGAAGTCCTGGCCAACCGCGCGCTTGAAATTCTGGGCTGTAAAAAAGGGGACTACGCTTCACTTAATCCGCATGATGACGTCAACCGCGGGCAGTCCACCAACGATGTGATCCCGACTGCCATGCGTATTGCCGTTCTGAAAGCGCTGGCTGAATTTTCGTCCGCCTCGAAAATCCTGGAAAAATCTTTTGAAGGCAAGGCCCGGCAGTTTAAAAAAGTGCTGAAGTCCGGCCGCACGCATTTGCAGGACGCGGCGCCCGTAACTTTGGGGCAGGAATTTGGCGGTTGGGGACGCCAGATTGAAAAAGGCAGGATCAAGGCCGAACGGGCCGCGGAGTTCCTTCATGAGATCGGTATTGGCGGCTCAGCCGTGGGCACAGGTCTGAACAACAGTCTTTCAATCCGCAAAAAAGTTGTGGCCGCGCTGGCCTCGCAAAGCGGTCTCAAGCTCCGCGGCGCGAAAAACCTTTTCGAAGTCATGCAGTCGGACACGGATTTTGCCGCAGTTTCAAGCGCGCTAAAAAATTACTCCCTGTCCCTGATCCAGATCGCCAACGACTTGCGTTTTCTTTCTTCCGGCCCGCATACGGGTCTTGGAGAAATCCATTTGCCCGCTCGCCAGCCGGGCTCTTCCATTATGCCGGGCAAGGTCAACCCTGTCATGCCAGAGGCGGCCATGCAGGCGGGCTTTCAGGTTGCGGGTAATGACCAGGCCATTTCTTACGCTGTAACTTATGGACAGCTGGAGCTGAATGTCATGCGGCCTATCATCGCGTACAACCTCCTGCAGTCGCTGGAGATCCTGAAAAATGTCACGCGCGTTTTCGCGAAGTTCTGCATCAACGGCATCACCGCGGACGTAAAACGCTGCCGCCGCTACGCAGAAGAAAGCTACGGCATTGCCGCGGCACTCAATCCGCATATTGGCTATGAAAAGGCCGCGGAATGCGTCAAGATTTCCGAGAAAACCGGCAAGACGCTGCGGCAGGTCATTCTCGAGAAAAAATATATGTCTGCCGCGCAGCTGAATAAAATCTTGTCACCCGCACATTTAACCCAACCGAAGAAATAAGGAATTCCCATGGCTATTAAAGAAGGAAGCAAAGCCCCCGATTTTTCGCTCCCGTCATCTGAAGGAAAGGAAATCACGCTGTCTGAGCTGGAAGGGCAGACCGTTGTGCTTTATTTTTACCCAAAGGACGACACGCCGGGATGTACCCAGGAAGCCTGTGATTTTCGCGACTCCTCCAAAAAATTTCAGAAACAGGATGTTGTCATTCTTGGAGTCAGTGCGGATCCATTGACTGCCCACGATAAATTTATTAAGAAATACAAACTTCCATTCACACTTTTGAGTGACGAATCGAAAGTGGTCATTAAAAAGTATGGCGTGTGGAAGGAGAAGAGTATGTACGGTAAGAAATATATGGGCATTGAACGCACTACTGTTGTCATTAACCCAAAGGGTAAAATCGCGAAAATATTCCCCAAGGTCAAGGTGACAGGCCATGTGGATGAAGTGCTTGAGGCATGTAAGTGACTGTATTTAAAGGGGTTATGGGAAATTAAGCCTGCCAGTCAGATATTCCTTGTGCGTGTAAACCTTTTTGTTATAATGGGTACCCAATTTCCGCGGTTCAGATAGTCCACCAGGGCATGTCCAGTCCGCTTGGTTTTTACACGGAATTTCCCCGTGAATTCTTGAAATAAGAGCAATTTTCAATAGGAGGATTTTTTGGCTCAAGTAACGATTAAACAATTATTGGAAGCGGGTGTCCATTTCGGTCACCAGACCCAGCGCTGGAACCCTAAAATGAAGAAGTACATTTTCGGGGAAAGAAACGGCATCTACATTATTAATCTGGAAATCACTCTTTCCTGCCTTGAAAAAGCTCTGAATTTCCTCAAGCAAATCACCGCTGAGGGAAAAGAAATCCTGATGGTTGGCACCAAGCGCCAGGCCCAGGAACCTATTAAAGAAGCCGCCGAACGCAGCGGCATGCCTTATGTTCAGCAGAGATGGCTGGGTGGCATGCTGACCAACTTCGAAACGGTCCGCAAGTCTGTTGCCCGCCTTGAACAGATCGACAAGATGGAACAGGAAGGCAGCTTTGCTTTCGTGACCAAAAAAGAAGTCGGTATGCTCAAGAAGGAACGTGAAAAGCTGGTCAAGAACCTGAGCGGTATCCGCAAAATGCGCCGTCTTCCAGGCGCGCTTTTCGTCATTGATTCCAAAAAAGAAGAAATCGGCATTAAGGAAGCCATCAAGCTTGGCATTCCGGTCGTTGCCGTTCTCGACACCAACTGTGATCCGGACCTCGTGGATTATCCGATCCCGGGCAACGACGACGCCATCCGCGCCGTGAAACTTTTCTGTGAACTCGCCGCCCAGACCATCAAGGACGGCCGTGAACAGCTGAAAAACGCTCAGGCTGCTGAAGACGCCGCCCAGGAAGAAGCCCAGGCTGCTGAAGCTGCCGGCACCGAAGGGGAAGGCGATGATGTCCCCGCTGACAGCGTTGAAGAACAGCTTGCCGCCCGTTTTGTGGGTGAAACCACCGAGACGGAAAAAGCAAAACTTGCCGCAAAAGTAAAAAAATCCCCGCGCAAAGAAACTCGCGCCGGAAAGTAAGGTTTAAGGTTATGAACATGACTGCATCTGATGACAAGACAGCACTTCTTAAGTTAAGGGAATTGACCGGCGCCGGCATGATGGATTGCAAGGCCGCCATGGTTGAAGCCAAAGGTGATCTTAAGGCCGCGCAGGACATTATCCGCCGCAAGGGCCTTGATATCGCCAAGAAGAAATCCACCCGCGAAGCCAAGGAAGGCCTGGTGTTTTCCTATATTCATGGTAACGGCAAGCTGGGTGTGCTGGTTGAAATCAATTGCGAAAGCGACTTTGTTGCCCGCAATGAGCAGTTCCAGGAATTCTGTAAGGATGTTGCCATGCAAATCGCTGCTGCTTATCCGCTCTATGTTTCTTCGGAGCAGATCCCGGCCGCTGATCTTGAAAAAGAAAAGGCCAATTTCCAGGCTGAAATCAAGGGTAAGCCGGAAAATGTGGCCGAAAAGATTCTTCAGGGCAAGCTGGCCAAGCGTTTTGAGGACATTTGCCTTCTGAACCAGAAATTTGTCAAAGACGATTCCAAAACCATCCAGGATTATTTGACCGAAGTCATTGCCAGGATCGGTGAGAACATTGTCATCCGCCGCTTCGTCCGTTTTGAATTGGGCGGCGCCTAAAAATTGAAGGAATGACTCGATGGATTTCGAGTCTGGCACATCTGATTTTTCCTGCCTGAACCGTGTCCTCTCCAGGATGTACGCTTCCATTTATCTTTTCACAAGGGGTGAGCTGTGAAAAAACCTGTTTTTAGAAGGGTTGTTCTGAAACTTTCTGGTGAAGCGCTCCAGGGCAACCTGGGTTATGGCGTGGATCCCAAGGTGGCTTCTTCCATCGCTGACCAGGTCAAGGAGGTCCACGAAATGGGCATTGAGCTGGCCATCGTCATCGGCGGCGGCAATATTTTCCGCGGTCTGAAGGCTTCCGGAGCGGGCATGGACCGGGCCACGGCCGACTATGTTGGAATGCTGGCCACTGTTATGAATTCCATGGTGCTGCAGGACGCGCTTGAAAAGAAGGCGGTACACACACGTGTGCTTTCCGCCATTGAGATCCAGGAGCTGGCCGAGCCGTATATCCGCCGCCGTGCCATGCGTCATTTTGAGAAAGGCCGCGTGGTCATTTTTGCCGCCGGAACGGGTAACCCTTATTTCACTACTGATACGGCCGCGGCGCTGCGCGCGGTTGAAATCGGCGCGGACGCGATTTTGAAGGCAACCAAGGTGGACGGCGTTTACACCAGCGATCCTGTGAAAAACAAGAACGCTAAAAAATACGCGCACCTGAAATATATTGAAGTCCTGAAGAAAAAGCTGGAAGTCATGGACGCTACCGCGATTTCGCTTTGCATGGACAACAAGCTCCCCATCATTGTTTTTAACATGACCAAGTATGGCAATATCAAAAGGGTCATGATGGGCGAGAACATCGGAACCAAGGTTTCTTAACAGGAGGTTTTTATGGCCGAAGCCGTCGCAGATGTCAAAAAAATCGTTGAGGAAACCCGGAAGAAAATGACTAAATCCGTGGATGCCACAAAAAAAGAGTTCCAGAACATTCGTACAGGCCGCGCTTCTATCGCGCTTGTTGAAGGTATTGTGGTGGATTATTACAACACGCCGACACCATTAAAAGGTGTGGCCAATATTTCGACGCCAGATCCGAAAACTATCGCGATCCAGCCGTGGGATATCGGTCTGATCGGTGAAATCGAAAAAGCGATTCAAAAGTCCGGCCTAGGCCTGACGCCCATAAATGACGGCAAGGTCGTTCGTATGCAGATCCCGCCGCTGACTGATGAGCGCCGTGAAGAGTTGACCAAGCTGGTCCGCAAGGTGGCTGAAGAAGGCCGCATTTCTATCCGCAACGCACGGCACGAGGGGATTGAAACGGTCAAGAAATTCGAGAAATCCAAAGCCGTTCCTGAGGACATTTCCCACGGGACTCAGAAGGAAATCCAGAAGGCCACGGACAGCTTTATTGCCCAGGTGGATGAATCACTGAAGCATAAAGAGGCCGAGATCCACGCCATTTAGTTGTACGAGCCCGGGCTAAAGCCCGGCGGAAAAAGTTATTGGCCTTAGATATTCTCGGACGGATTATATCGGTTCAGAGAAATCAAAAGTTTTCGAGCCCGTAGCTCAGTTTGGTAGAGCACATCACTTTTAATGATGGTGTCGATGGTTCAAATCCATCCGGGCTCACGTTTTATAATTAAAAAGCAATGAGCAATTATCAAATTAAAGTCCGTTTTGGACTTTCTTAAGCTAATAGAAGAGGATAGACCATGAAGAAAATATTCAATTTTATGTTGAGCTTCACCTTATTTCTGATGCTGCTGCCTGGACATGGCGTGTTTGCTGCTTATGAAACGCCGCGCCAGGACGGTAAAGCCAGGTTTTTTTACATTTTTGGCCCTGAAGGCAATCCTTTGGATGGGAAGGAAAGTGACGAATTTAATTTGTTCATTGACGTTCCTGAAAATACCCAGCAGGAGGTTTTAATCAAAGTATTTGATCCAAACACGGCCGGCGCACTGGATCAGTCTGAACCTTTCTGGGACACGGAAATGGAGTTTTCAGTTTCTGGTACGGAAGTGCTTGATCGGCAGACTTTTGGTTACGAAGACACGTACGATAACAAGTATTTTGCTTTTGGCCCTTACGCAAAAGAAAAAGGTGAAAAAATTGGTAATAAATACCGTTTCACCCTGAAAGTTAAAGCCCTTAAGGGGAATGACTTGAATATGTTTAACGTCAGCATTTCTCCGGATGAGGCTGAAGCGTTCAGTGATAAATTTACATTCGTCCTGCTTCCTGGCAGGGGGAGTAAGATGTATTTCTATCCTCAAATTCCGGCGGGCGTGACTAAAATCATAGCGCGTAATTTTGACCTGGATGCCGACGGTGGCAAAGGCGAGCTTTATGATTTTATGACCGGCCGGCATTTTAAGGTGGCTAATTCTGAAAGTGGAAAGTGGGTGGACACGGAAATTAATTTAGAAAGCGGTCCTGTCCGCCGGCTTGAGTATAAAGTGACTACTTTGAATCAGATCAACGGGCACGCGGGTATTCAATTTACAGATGAGCAAGGCAATGTGCTCCCTATTTATTTTAAGAAAGGCACTCCGGCTGCTCCGAAGCCCAAGCCTGCGCCTGCGGTGGCCCCCGCGCCCAAGGCATCCTTGGCTTGCAATCAATTTATTTTTGATGGCCGCAAGTCGCATGACGCTGAAACAAAACAACTTTCTTATCATTGGGATTTTGGTGATGGGACAACCAGTGCCGAGCCTTATGTTTCGCATGTTTATGCTAAAGGCGGTCAATATAATGTCACCCTGACGGTGAATGACAATTCAGGGCTGAAGTGCGAAAAATCTGTGGCTACTCAAAGCGTCAATGTAAATACTCCGCCTCAAGCTGAATTAAAAGGTTCTGTTTTGGCTTGTGCAGGCCAAGAGGTGACATTGGACGCTAGCGGAAGTGCGGATGAAAATTCACAAAATTTAAGCTATCGTTGGGATCTTGGTGACGGGTCTGCTGCCCAGGGTGCTGTGGTCCAGAAAGTTTATGAAAAAGGCGGAGTTTATAATGTATCCGTGACGGTTGATGATAATGCGGGCTCCAGCTGTTCGGTCGATACTGCAAAGCATTTGATCAAGGTCAATACTCCTCCTGTGGCTAAGGCGGGAAAACCAGTTTCGGTTTGCCTGCGGGATGCCAACCAAGGGTTTAACGTGACTTTTGATGGATCTGGATCCTATGATGCAGACCGCGATGACACGCTTAACTACCTTTGGGATTTTGGTGATGGCGATCAGGGGGAAGGTAAAAAAGTTACGCATGAATATAAAGAAGGCGGCAATTATACGGCCAAGCTTATGGTGACCGACAATTCTGGAGCTAACTGTTCCGCTGCTTCGGATTCAATCCCCGTAAAATTGAACCGTGCTCCAATTGCCACGGCCGGTCGGGATCAGTTTGTGTGCTCAGGCTCCAAACTGACTTTTGACGCTTCTGGTTCTAAAGCTGACGGAGCAGATGTTTCTTATGTTTGGGATTTTGGAGATGGTCAAACCGGCACTGGTAAAGTGGTAGAGCATGTTTACGAAAAGGGAGGCAGCTATCGCGCTACTTTGACGGTGGACGATGGTAATAAAACCGATTGTTCAACCTCGGTTGACAGTTTGGATGTGCATGTTAATGGCGCTCCAGAGGCAAAGCTCAATGCGGTGGAAGCTTCTTGCACCGGCGATAAGGTGTCTTTCGATGCATCCAGCTCGGCGGATCCTGATGGAGACAAGCTGAAATATGCCTGGGATTTTGGCGATGGGACCACCTGGGAAGGCGGTTCCAAGGTTTCGCACCAATATACCAAGGGCGGTGTTTATAAAGTAACCGTTAGGGTGGATGATGGCACAGATGCAAGCTGCTCGTCATCGGTTGACAGTACAACGGTTAAGGTCAATACGCCTCCGATTGCCAATGCGGGTCCGAACTTGACTTGCTGCACGCAGGATGCCTCTGCTTTTGACGGCACAGGCTCTACGGATGCGGATGGCGATTCATTAGCCTACAACTGGAGTTTTGGTGATGGGCAGGGAGCCAACGAGGCTAAAACCCAGCATGCGTACGAAAAGAATGGAAATTATTCTGTCACCTTGACTGTGGATGACGGTTCCGGTACGCACTGCAGCCAGAGTACAGCGGGTTTTACAGCTCATGTGAATGCAGAGCCCGTAGCTGTATTTGATATTAAACAAAAATAAATCAGCAAAACACCGGCGGGGAAGTTGTTCAAAGCAACTTTTCCGCCGGTGTTTTAAAAGGCGGGGTAGCTCAGTTGGTAGAGCAGAGGACTCATAAGCCTCGTGTCAGCGGTTCGATCCCGCTCCCCGCCACTCGTCTTACATAAACAAGCGCGGTGTCCCAGGCGTTATTGCCTGGAAACAGCATTGTTTGGCCCCCCATTTATGGATATGGTCTCTCATTTTCAACAAGTCTGGTCGCGGCATTGTTTTGTTCGCCCGGGTGAAAAAATTTTTGTTGCTTGCTCGGGCGGGCCGGATTCCGTCGCGCTTTATTTTCTCCTCAAGCAGAGCCTCCCTTCTAAAAAAGGTCCCGGAATTCTTCATTTCAACCATAAGCTGCGTGGAAAAGCCTCTGACCAGGACGAGAATTTTGTCCGGTCCCTGGCTAAAAAAGAAAAAACCCGTTTTATTTGCGGGCGGGCGGATTCGAAGAAAAATCCAAAAAAATCCATTGAGGAAGCGGCTCGCCATGACCGTTACGCGTTTTTCCAGGAGGCTTCAAAAAAATATCGCATCGCCAAAATCGCGACTGCGCACACTTTGGATGATCAGGCTGAGACCGTACTTATGCGTGTGCTGCAGGGGACGGGGCCGCAAGGCCTGTCCGGTATCCGCCGCTCGTATAAAACAGGCGCCGCCCATTTTGTGCGGCCTCTTCTGGACTTCCGTAAGGGCGAAATTCTCAAATTTCTCAAAGAAAATCACATTCCTTTTCGAAAAGACGAAAGCAATGATTCCCAGCAGTTTTTAAGAAACCGCATCCGGGCCGGACTTTTGCCGCAGCTTTCACGCGAGTTCAATCCGCGCGTGCATGAAGCTCTGGCGCGCATTCCGGCAATCCTTGAAGAAGAGAATGAACTGCTGGAGACACTGAAAGCCCAGGCTTGGAAAAAATGCTTTCGCCGCAAGAAAAACGGAGTGGTGGGCTTGAAGAGGGGGGATTTTAACAAGTTGTCGAAGTACCTGCAGTTCTGGGTACTGGACCGGGCGCTGAAGACCCTGGATCCTTTGAGCGGTATGAGCTTCGAGGCCTGGCAGAAGATCAAGCCCCGGCTGGAGTCCCGGCGCTTTCGCTGGTCACTTCCAAAGGAAGTTGATTTGGAGCTAACTCCCGGCGGAGTAGGGGTTTATAAACGATTGCCCAAAACAAGCAGGCCGTGATACACTATCCCCTTGAATGAGAAGGGTTTAAATTGAATTTATGAGTGAAATGAAAAAAAATACCCGCGTACCTGCCGGATCGAATCCCCAAAAAGGCGGTGATCCCGAGAAAAAAAGGCTGTTCGCACTTTTTCTGGTTCCCCTGATTTTCTTTCTGGTTCTCCAGGTCTTTATTTTCCCTAATATTGAAGTCAACCGCGTGCCTTACGCGGAGTTTTACGCGATGGTCCTGAACAATCCCCAGAGCGGCGAGATTGTTTCCTGCGAACTGGTGGAAGACATCATTCGCGGTAAGCTTAAAAACGGCACTTATTTTCAGGTCAACATTCCTCCGCATGATCCGGAACTGATCCCGACCCTGCGCCGCAATGTTCCGAATTTCTCGGTCAATCCTCCGCAGCTTTTCTGGAGGAACCTTCTTTACTCCGTCATGCCGGTCCTGCTTCTGATCGCGTTTTTCTGGTTTTTTGTTTACCGCGGCGTCCAGCAGGGCGGCGGCAAGATTTTTTCTTTTGGAAAATCCCGCGCTCGTCTGGCCGGTGAAAAAACGCGCATTACTTTTAAAGACGTGGCAGGCGTGGAAGAAGCCAAAGAGGAATTGCAGGAAATCATCGAATTTTTGAAAGATCCTATGAAATTCCAGAAACTGGGCGGCCGCATTCCCAAGGGCGTGCTTTTGATGGGACCTCCGGGCACCGGAAAAACTTTGATGGCCAAAGCTGTGGCCGGCGAAGCCAATGTCCCTTTTTTCTCAATCAGCGGTTCTGACTTTGTTGAAATGTTTGTGGGTGTGGGCGCGGCCCGCGTGCGCGATCTTTTTGAACAGGGTAAGCGGCCGCGGCGCGATTATTTTCATCGATGAAATTGACGCGGTCGGACGCCAGCGTTTCGCGGGCATTGGCGGCGGGCATGATGAACGTGAACAGACTTTGAACGCACTGCTTGTTGAGATGGACGGCTTTGATACCCAGGCGGGCGTGATCCTGATTGGCTCCACCAACCGCCCTGACGTACTGGATCCGGCGCTTCTTCGCCCAGGCCGCTTTGACCGCCAGGTTGTGCTCGACCGCCCGGACATCAAGGGCCGTGAAGAAATCCTGAAAGTGCACGCGCGTGCTGTGAAGCTCAATGCCGAAGCCAATTTGACGGTGCTTGCCAAGCAGACGCCCGGTTTTTCCGGCGCCGACCTTGCCAACCTCATCAATGAAGCCGCGCTGCTTGCCGCTCGCCGAAACAAGGATTCTGTGACCCAGGTGGAGCTTGAAGAATCCATCGAGCGCGTCATGGTAGGCCCTGAGCGCAAGAGCCGCGTGATTTCCAAAAAAGAAAAAGAAGTCAAGGCGGTGCATGAATCCGGGCACGCGCTGGTCGCTCTTTTCACGCCGGATTCTGATCCGGTCCATAAAATTTCCATTATTCCGCGCGGTGTGGGTGTCGGTGGTTATACGCTCCAGCTTCCTACCGAAGACCGCAACCTGATCACGCGCAGAGAACTCCAGAACCGCGTTACTGTACTGCTGGGCGGACGTGTGGCGGAAGAAATTTATTTTAATGAAATTACCTCTGGCGCGTCCGATGATCTTCAGCGGGCCACTTCAATCGCGCAGACCATGGTCTGTGAGCTGGGTATGAGCGCCAAGCTTGGTAATCTGACTTTCGGTAAAAGCCAGCAGCAGGTTTTCCTTGGCCGTGACCTGATGCGTGAAAAAGATTATTCCGAAGATACGGCGGTCAAGATTGACGAAGAAGTCCGGGCCATTATCAATGAAAGCTACAACCGGGCCAAAGCACTGATCACCCAGAACCGTCAGAAATTGGACGCGCTTTCAAAAGAGCTGCTCGAAAAAGAAGTTCTGGAAGAAGAGACTATCCGGAAAATTGTCGGATTGAACGGCCTCACGCCGCACACCGACGGACCTGGTTTGACGGCCGGAGGCAGCGGCCACGCGGGAGTCTGATGATCTGGAAGATCCGGGGACGTAAGTTATCCTTCGGACGTACGCTGGTCATGGGTATCCTGAATATCACGCCC
>CAZKMJ010000006.1:11042-12242 GCA_964553835.1 uncultured bacterium | reverse complement strand
TGACGTGAAATTGATGGGCGTCGTCAACGTGACGCCCGACTCTTTCTCCGACGGCGGATGTTACATGGATCCTGAGCAGGCCGCGAAAAAAGCGCTCGAGCTTGAAAAGCAGGGAGCGGATCTGCTGGACATCGGCGCTGAATCCACCAGGCCCGGTGCCGAAGAAGTTCCGGCAGGTGAAGAACTCAAGCGTCTGCTTCCTGTTCTGGACAAGGTCCTTTCCAAAATCAATATTCCGGTTTCAATCGATACGACCAAGGCAGTTGTTGCGAAAGCATGCGTTGAAAAAGGCGCGGCCATTATTAATGATGTGAGCGGCCTTGCGGTTTCCGGAAAAGAAATGGCGGATCTTGCGCGTGAAACAGGCGCGGGTTTGATTTTGATGCATCGCCGCGGAAACCCCGCGACCATGCAGAACCTCGCGGTGTACGCGGACGTGATTGAAGAAGTCCTGCGCGAGCTTGAAGAAAGTGTTGAAAAAGCCCGCGCGTGGGGAGTAGAGGCGGAACAGATTGTAGTGGACCCGGGTTTCGGGTTTGCCAAGACCGCGGAGCAGAATGTGGAAATGCTCCGGCATTTTGAGAAATTCAAACGCCTTGGCAGGCCGGTGCTGGCAGGTCCGTCCAGAAAATCATTTCTGGGTGTTTTGACCGGCAAGCAGGCCGGAGACCGGGACTGGGCCACGGCTGCCGCTGTGACTGCCGCGGTGCTCAAAGGCGCGGAAATTGTAAGAGTTCATAACGTTGCCGCCATGCAGGACGCGGTGCGGACAGCCGAAAGAATAAAGGAACAAACGCCGGCGCTCAATGCGCCGGCACCACAAATCGGCGCTTTGAAAGCGCCGTCCCAAAAGGGACTGTAAAAAGCACTGTAATTGTAAGGAGAAACAAAGCATGTCAGGGCATAATAAATGGTCGACCATTAAACACAAAAAAGGCGCGGCTGACGCCAAGCGCGGAAAAATTTTTACCAAACTTATCCGCGAAATCACAGCGGCGGCAAAAACCGGCGGCGGTGACCCTGATACAAATCCGCGCCTGCGCACCGCGATCAACAGCGCCAAAACCGAAAATATGCCCGCGGACAATATTGAGCGCGCTATTAAAAGAGGGTTGGGCGATCTTGAAGGTGTGACTTTTGAAGAAGTTGCTTATGAAGGTTACGGCCCTGGCGGCGTGGCCATCCTGGTGCAGTGTCTGA
>CAZKMJ010000006.1:6338-11032 GCA_964553835.1 uncultured bacterium | reverse complement strand
GCCCTATCAGGTGCCGGTCATTGTGGAATGTCTGACCGACAATAAAAACCGCTCTTCTGCTGAAATCCGCAGTCTTTTTACCAAGAACAATGGCAATATGGCCGGCGCGGGTTCTGTTGCATGGATTTTCGAGAAAAAAGGCCTGCTTGTGGTGGACAAGTCCAAGTCTACTGAAGACGCGCTTATGGAAATTGTGCTTGGAGCTGGCGCGGAAGACATGACCGCGCAGGGTGACAAGTTTGAAATTGTGACCGGCCCCCACGATTTTGAAGCTGTCAAACAGGCATTGGAAAAAGCCAAGATCACGCCGGATTCAGCCAAGCTGACCATGATCCCCAAAAATCAGATGGCGGTGGATGCCGCGGGCGCGCGCGCCAATCTGGATCTTATCGACGCGCTTGAAGACCATGATGACGTCCAGAATGTTTACGCCAACTGTGATATCCCGGATGAAGTCATGAAGGAGATCGGTGGATGAAAATTCTCGGAGTTGATCCGGGAACCTACCGCACAGGTGTCGGCATTGTTCAGGCCGAAGGCTCTTCCTACAAGCTGGTCCATTTCGAAGTTATCCGTCCCAATCCCAAACATGCCATTCCCCAGAGGCTGGCGCATATTCATCAGGCGCTGACCTCTGTCATCCGCGAGCATAAACCAGCACTTCTGGCCCTTGAGAACGTGTTTTTCGGCAAGGACGTGCAGGCCATGGTCAAAATCGGCGAGGCCCGCGCCTGCGCCATGCTTGCGGCTTCCGTCCAGGGAATTGACGTGGTAGAATACCCGCCAGCTCGTGTGAAACAATCAGTTTCAGGCAACGGGCGTGCGACCAAAGACCAGGTTCAGCACATGGTCAAAGTCCTTTTGAATTTAAAAGAACTGCCTGAAGAAGACGGAGCCGACGCGTTGGCAGTGGCCATCTGCCATCTGCATATGGCGCGCAATCCCGCGGCCCGTCTGGCAAAGGTTTAGCATGTACCAGTATCTGAACGGAACCCTGGTTGAGAAAAGCGCCACTACGCTGGTGGTGGACGTTAACGGAGTCGGCTATCAGCTTCAAATTCCGGTTTCTACTTTTGCTGCGCTGCCTGAACTTGGAAAGACCGCTAAGATCCTGACGCATTTTGTGGTGCGTGAGGACGCGCACTCGCTGTACGGTTTTTTTACTGAAGATGAGCGTCAGCTTTTCCGCCTTTTGATCTCTGTTTCAGGTATTGGGCCCAAGACCGCGCTGACCGCGCTTTCGGGAGTGTCCGTGACGGAATTGAAACGCGCCATCATTGACGGCGACCTTGCGACCTTGACCGGAATTTCCGGTATCGGCCGCAAGACCGCTGAACGCATGGTTGTGGAGCTGCGGGAAAAAATGGTAGTGGAAGAAAGGCGCGCGCCGGGAGCGGCATCCGCAAAAGCCGGGATGAGTCCAGTCGCGGATGATTCGGTCCGCGCGCTGGTGGAGCTGGGCTACAAAAAACAGGAAGCGCAGGAAGCCACGCAAAAAGCTTTGAAAAATTTTGACGGGCAGGTCAAATTAGAAGATCTGATCCGTGCGTCTTTGAAATACGTTTAGCTGCGCTGACGCGCAACGGCAGCAAGCCGGAACCGATGATGGTCCGTGCTTGCTAGAAAAAAATAAAAGGAGATTTTATGGCGAAATATAAGACCGCGAATTCCAGGAGGCACAAAAGACTGCAGGCCCACGCGCTGGTGAAGTTTCAGAGCGCGGAAAGCTACGGCGAGTCTGAGCCTTTTCTTTCCAATGTGAAAGACATCAGTGCCGGCGGCATGCGCTTCTGGTCTGAGCATTTTTTTCCTGAAGGCGCGCTGCTTCGCGTGAGCGCCTGGATGCCCGTCCTTGATCAGCCGCTGGATGCCCTGGCCCGCGTGGTACGTGTCCGCTCCGCCTTCAGCTCCGACCTTTATTACCTGAGTGTCCGTTTCATTGAAACGAACGCGCAGATCCAGAGCGCGCTAAATGATTTTATTGAAGCACTTGCTTCCAACCGCCGGACACGCCGCTACATCAACGATGAATCGTTCGTGACCCGTTTCGGGAATGCCTGAGCGTGGCTGAAGAACGGCTGATCAGTCAGGAGCGGACTTCTGAGGACGAAAACTGGGAGCTGACGCTCCGGCCGTCCACGCTTGATGAATTCATCGGGCAGCACAAGCTCCGTGAAAACCTGAAAATCTTCATTGAAGCGGCGAAACAGCGCCGAGAACCGCTCGACCACACACTTTTCTTCGGCCCTCCCGGACTTGGCAAAACCACGCTGGCGCACATTGTTGCAAAAGAAATGGGCGCGAATATTCGCGTAACTTCAGGACCTGTTCTTGAAAGGGCGGGGGACCTTGCCGGTGTTTTGACCAATCTGGAAGAAGGCGATGTCCTCTTCATTGATGAAATCCACCGCGTCTCTCATGTGGTTGAAGAATACCTTTATTCAGCCATGGAAGATTTTTCGATCGACATCATGATCGACAAGGGCCCGAACGCGCGGTCCGTGCAGATTAAAATTCCGCCTTTCACTTTGATCGGCGCTACGACCCGCAGCGGCCTTTTGACTGCGCCCCTGCGCTCCCGTTTTGGCATTGTGGAACGCCTGAATTATTATGAAGACCAGGAACTGGCTTCAGTCATCCGCCGCTCTTCCAAAATTCTTAAAATCGAGACTGACCCGCAAGGCGAACTTGAAATTGCCCGCCGTTCCCGGGGCACGCCGCGTGTTTGCAACCGCCTTCTTCGCCGGGTCCGGGACTATGCCCAGGTCAAGGCGGGCAGCAAGATCACGGCTGAAGTTGCGGACAAGGCCCTGCGCATGCTCGAAGTCGATCATGAAGGCCTGGATCCCATGGACAAGCGGATCCTCGAATACATTATGGACCATTGTCAGGGCGGGCCTGTGGGCGTCAACAGCCTCGCGGTGGGCGTGAGTGAAGATGCCGAGACCATTGAAGAAATTTACGAACCCTATTTGATACAGCGCGGATTCCTCAAACGGACATCCTCAGGCCGCGTTGTGACACCCCGCGCATACGAGCATTTCAACCGCAAACCACCCAAGTCCTCCAGCCTTTTCTAAAGTTTTTCCCACATTTTGCTTTAAACCCGGTTGCCAGCTTAAGTTATGCTGTGTTATCATGACTTGAATTTTATATAGGGGGGAGTCCGTCCTATGAGTGATTTTGCCAGAACGCTGATTTTCTTTGGTTTTGTGATGATTGGCGCGGGACTTCTCATTTCTTTTTTCGGTAAAGTACCCGGCTTGGGCAAACTGCCGGGTGACATTTATGTCCGTAAAGGCAATTTCACTTTCTATTTTCCGTTAATGACGTCAATCGTACTCAGCCTTGCTCTGACCCTGATCGGATTTTTATTTAAAAAATGATCGAAAACTTACTCCACATGCTTCTGTTGTCCTGGCGCCCGGTGCTGGAGATCCTCTTTATCTGGGTCCTGGTCTATTACCTGATTCGCTTCTTTGAAGGCACCCGCGCTTTGCAGGTGCTGATGGGGCTGATCGTGCTGGCCATTGTGTTTAACATTGCCAAGGCCCTTCAATTAAACAGCATTAACTGGGTGCTGACCAAGCTTTTCGCGGTTGGTGTCGTGGCTTTCCTGATCATTTTTCAGCCTGAACTGCGCCGCGCGCTGGCCAGGATCGGCCAGAACACGCTCATGGGGGGCATTCTCAAGAAGGGCGGCACGATCGACGAATTGATCCAGGCCTGCGAACACATGTCGCGCAACCGTACAGGCGCGCTGATCGCCATTGAGCGTGAAGTCGGCCTGAAAAATTACATTGAAAGCGGCATTCTGCTAGACGCCAAGATCAGCGCGGAAATTTTCATTTCGCTTTTTGCTCAGAACACGCCCACGCATGACGGCGGCATGATTGTTCAGGGCGACCGTGTCGCGGCCTGCGGCTCACTTTTTCCGCTCAGCCAGAACATGGCCATCGCGCGTTCGCTGGGCACCCGCCATCGCGCGGCCATGGGGCTGACCGAAGAAACGGACGCGGTCTGCGTCATCGTTTCTGAAGAAACGGGAAATATTTCCGTGGCGGTTTATGGCAAGCTGACCCGTGCCAATGACGAAGAAGAACTGCGCAAAATCCTGACCAGCCTTTTCAAATCCAATGCCGAGGCCGGCAAGAAAGCCACGTTCAAGGACTTAGTTGAGAAAAACTGGAGAAGCTTTCTCCACAGGACGGACAATCCATGACACGCTGGCTGACGCACAACTGGGGCCTCAAGCTGGTTTCTTTTTTCCTGGCCGTGGGTCTTTGGTATTACGCCACGGGGGAAGAAGGTATTGAAGTCAGCCGTGCCATCCCTGTTGAAATCGCGGTCAAGAACGAGCACATGAGCATCCTGCGCACGTCCACGCGCTTTGTGGAAGTCACTTTCATAGCGCCCCGGGCACTGGTTTCCGACCTGACTTCCGAAGCCATCAAAGCGCGGCACGTAATCGAGGCAAGCATCAACAAGCCAGGAGACTATTCTTTCCGCCTGGAGCCGGGTGAAATCAAGCTGCGCACGCCGCAGATCGACGCCGCAGCCACCGGCACTGTTACCGGTGAGGCCCGCCGCCTGCAGGTCGACGCGCGGCTGATGAACCTTGGTGTGCTGCTGCCCGAGTTTCCGGGGCCGCTGACCGTGGGCATCTTCGCGGCCGCGCTCAAGTCGGGAGTCGG
>CAZKMJ010000006.1:2481-6328 GCA_964553835.1 uncultured bacterium | reverse complement strand
CTTGACGAGCTGATTGTGCAGAAACTCGCAGTAAAACCAAATTTTCTTGGTGACCCGGCGTTTGGGTACAACGTGGTTCTGGAACAGGTCCAGATTAATCCAAATGCCGTGCTGATCGAAGGTCCCAAGGCCCAGCTTGAAAAACTTGATTCTGTTAAAACAGCGCAGATTGATCTTGTGGGCCGGGTGCGTTCTTTCCGCCGCATGTATTCGCTCGACTTGCCGGCCAATTTGCGCGCGGTCACAGACGAAAATATTGATGTCTATATTCCGATTGAAGAAGGATATCTGGAAAAGAGATTTGAAAATATTCCCGTAAAAGTGCTTGGCGGCCTTGAAAAAAGCAGAGTCAGCATGGAGCCCGACGCAGTTTCTGTCCTGCTCGCCGGCCCGCAAAAAAAGTTTGAAAACTTGACGCCGGAAGGTATCAAGGCCTATGTGGACATTTCCGGAAAATCCGAAGGTAACCATGAACTGCCGCTTCAAGTGATTCTCCCGGATGAAGTCAAGATCAAGGCCGACAGCCCGACCGTTATTCGCGTAAAAATCGAGAAATAAAATGCCCCGCCTTGGAGTAAACATTGATCATATAGCCACTGTGCGTCAGGCCCGTCGAGCGTCTTTCCCAAGCCCGGCCAAGGCTGCCATCCAGGCCCAGGCTGGCGGCGCGAATAGCATCACCATCCATTTGCGTGAAGACCGCCGCCATATTCAGGACGCTGACCTGCCCGCGGTACAGAAAGCTGTGCGCATTCCCATTAACCTTGAAATGGCACTGAATCCAGGCATTGTCAAAATTGCTTTGAAACACCGCCCTGAGCATGTCTGTATTGTGCCGGAACGCAGGCAGGAGTTGACGACTGAAGGCGGGCTCAATGTCATCGCCGCCCGCGTCAAACTGGCAAAGGTCATTGCGCAGTTCAAAAGGAAAAAAATCCAGGTCAGCCTTTTTATTGATCCGGACCTGGAGCAAGTGCTTATGTCCGCATATCTTGGTGCTGACGCAATTGAAATCCACACCGGAACATATGCAGAGCACAGCGGCGCGCGGCAAAAAAAAGAGTTGGAACGTATCCGCAAGGCCGCGGTCTATGCAAAAGCCATGGGCCTGCATGTGCACGCGGGCCACGGCATTGATTATGAAAATATCAAACCGCTTTTGAAAATCCGCGAAATCGAAGAGTACAATATTGGTTTTTCCATCATTAGCGAAGCCCTTTTTGCCGGACTGCGCCCCGCCGTCCGCAGGATGAAATCTCTCTGCTCATGAGCCTCGCCCGGGAAATCCGCTCCAGGTGGAAACCCCGTAAAAAAAATTCTCACAAAGGTAATTTTGGAAAAGTTTTTGTCTTGGCCGGGTCCAAAGGGTACACCGGAGCCGCTCATCTTGCGGCTGCTGCCGCCCTGCGCACAGGCGCGGGCCTGGTCACTCTCGGTGTTCCTGAGGCAGTCTATCCTGTCCTGGCCCGGCGAGAAGCAGAAGTCATGGTCCGGCCTTTTCCCTCCACAAAACAGGGCAGCTTTTCATTTAAAGCGCTTGGGCCCTGCCAGAAATTCGCGAAAACCCAGACGGTGCTGGCGCTTGGCCCCGGTATTTCCCAGAATCCTGACACGAAGAAATGGGCGCGCGGCCTTTTAAAAATGAACAGGCTCCCGTTAATTTTGGACGCGGATGGCATCAATGCTTTGAAAGATGCGGTTTCTGATTTAAAATATTGCAAGTCAAAGTCTGTACTGACGCCGCACCCCGGCGAATTTTTCCGCGCGTTTGGCGTCAAAGTCACGGCAAAGGAAAGCGACCGCAGGAAAAAAGCGGTTTGGGCCGCGAAAAAGACGGGTGCGGTCATTGTTTTGAAAGGTCATAAGACCGTGGTGGCATCACCATCCGGACAAATTTATGTCAACACGACCGGTAATCCCGGCATGGCCAAGGGCGGTTCGGGTGATGTGCTGACCGGAATGATTGCCGCTTTGGCGGGGCAGGGGTTTTCTGTTTGGGACGCAGCCCGTTTTGGGGTGTATCTGCACGGCCTTGCGGGTGATATGGCCGCGCGCAAGACTGGTGAAGCGGGTCTTGCCGCGGGCGACATTCTTGATTTCATCGCTCCGGCCGTTAAAAGAGTCAGGGGAATATGAGCGAAAAATTTTTGTGCATTCACGGACATTTCTACCAGCCTCCCAGGGAAAACCCCTGGCTGGAAGTCATCGACATCCAGGAAAGCGCGCGTCCCTACCATGACTGGAATGAAAAAATCCACGCCGAATGTTATCTGCCCAATGCCCGCGCGCGCGTCCTGAACGAAAAGGGTGAGATCACAAACATCACCAATAATTATGAAAGCATCAGCTTTAATTTCGGCCCCACGCTTCTCTCGTGGCTGGAGAAGGCGCACCACGATACCTATCAGAAAATTCTGGAAGCTGATCTGAACAGCGTTAAACAGCACGGCGGGCACGGCAATGCCATCGCGCAGGTGTACAACCACATGATTTTGCCGCTGGCAAACCGCAGGGACCAGGAGACGCAGGTGACATGGGGCCTGGCTGACTTCCGCAAACGCTTTGGCCGTGAGCCGGAAGCCATGTGGCTGCCTGAAACTGCATGCAATGAGGAGGCCCTTGAGGTGCTGGCCGATGCCGGCATGCGTTTTTGCATTCTGGCTCCCCACCAGGCCGCCAAGGTCAGGCCGCTGACTGGCGGGGATTGGGCGGATGTTTCTTCCGGACAGATCGACCCCAAGCATCCGTACCGCTTTTTTATCAAAAACAGGCCCGGAAAATACATCGATATCTTTTTTTATGATGGCGCGGTTTCCAAAGCCATGGGTTTCGGCGACCTGCTTTTTGACGCAAGGATTTTTATGAGCCGCATCGAAGCTATCATGGACAAGCATCGTAAAAATCCCCAGCTGCTTCATATGGCCACGGACGGTGAAACTTACGGACACCACAAAGCTTTTGGCGAGCGCGTGATCGCCTATTTGAACCGTGTGGAAGCGCCGAAAAAAAATTGTAAAATTACCAATTACGGCGAATTTCTGGAAATTTGTCCCCCTGCTTATGAGGTCCGTATCAAGGAAGGCGAGGGAACGTCGTGGAGCTGCGAGCATGGCATCAGGAGATGGAAGGACCATTGCGGCTGCCGGGGCGGCGGCCCGGATTCCTGGACCCAGGAATGGCGGAAGCCCCTGCGCGCGGCATTTGACTGGCTGCGTGATGAGCTGGCCAAAGTTTTTGAGGAGCAAGGCCGCAAATTTCTAAAGGATCCGTGGCTGGCGAGGCGGGAATATATTGAAGTTGTGCTTGACCGGTCGGAACGGAATGTCCAGAATTTCTTCCAGAAACATGCCGCGCGCGAACTTTCACAGCCTGAAAAAGTCATCTGCTTGAAGCTGCTGGAGTGCCAGCGCCATGCCATGCTCATGTACACCAGTTGCGGGTGGTTTTTCACGGAAGTTTCCGGCATCGAGACCCTGCAGGTCATTGAATACGCCGCGCGTGCCGTGCAGCTGGCCCGTGAAGCCGCGGGCCGCGACCTGGAGTCTGAATTTATGGTAAAGCTCGCTTCCGCCAAAAGCAATGTGCCGGAATTCGGGGACGCCCGGAAAATTTATGAGAAGATGATACGGCCCAAGGTGCTTTATCTTGCCGATATCGCGGCTTTTTATGCCATGACGTCTTTGCTCGAAGAAAGCAAAGACGTCCGGGACCAGGATCAATTTTATTCTCACGAGCTTAAAATCCTGTCGCGGCACAAAGAATCTTTCGGTGACATGACGCTTAATTTCGGTTCCGTGCGCGTGACTTCCCGCGCTACCTGGGAGCAAGACACTTTCGCGTTTATCGC
>CAZKMJ010000006.1:298-2471 GCA_964553835.1 uncultured bacterium | reverse complement strand
ATGTGCGCTGTTCCGTGCGGCGCGTGTCGGAGCTCGCGGGAATTGAAAATATAGAAAAGCAGTTTTTTGAAGAGCTGCATTCGCTGCACATCGTGGAAATTTTCAGAAAAATCGATGATGTGTTCGGTGAAAAATATTACTCCCTAAAGGAGTTACCGGTGGAGGAGAGGATGAAGCTGATCAAGCAGCTGACGCGTGAGGGCGTGCTGCGCATCAGCGGCAACCTGGAGCAGCTTTTCGAGGACAACCGCCGGCTGAACGAAATTTACCGTTCTATCAACCTGCCCATTCCGGAGCAGATCCGCTACGCGGCCGAGCATACGCTGCACCGCCGGTTGAAAAGGGCCATCAACACTATGGCTGAGCACGGTTTTTCGCCTCAGCATTCGCAGGCCGTTAATCGTACCATGGAAACGGCCGTGAGCTTTGGGGTCGAGCTTAAAAAGGAAGGCAGTATTTACTTCCTTTCAAGAGAGCTCGAAAAAAGAGTGCGCAAGCTCAACCTTGCGCCCGATAAACAGAATGTCACGGAATGCCTGAATATCCTGAAGCTGTCCAAGAAGATCAAGATTGAGCTGGAAAAGGGCCGCTGTCAGGAGCAGATTTTCCATTTTCTGAACCACATGGCCGCGCACCCTGAAAAATTTTCCAAAGAGATCCGTGAAATGTGGCCCGATGTACTCCAGCTGGCCGCTGAGTTGAACATCCAGACGGAAAAATTCAAGAAGGAGAAATAAATGTCGGGAGAGGAAGCCTTAAAAGTCGTTGCTGCCCAGTTTTTTGAGCAGGAACCGGAAAAGGCCGCTCATGTTCTGGAAACTATGGATGAAGAGCAGGCCATTGCCGTGCTCAAGCTCATGCCTCCTGAAATTGTTGGTGAGATTTTTTCAAAGCTCCAGCCCCAGTTCGCGGCCCAGCTGTTCAAGGAATTTCCCGCGGATTTTGCTTCCGCGGTCACGGGCAAACTCGACGCCCAGCAGGGCGCGGCGCTCCTTCTTCAGCTGCCTGTTGAAAACCGTGAAATGCTTCTTTCCGGGTTTCCGGAGCGGATCAAAAAGGAAATCCGTGAAATCCTGACTTATCCGGAAAACAGCGCGGGCCGGATTATGGCCCCCGAATTCCTGGCGTTTCATTCCCAGCTGACAGTGCAGAATACCACGCAAAAAATCCGCGAGCTTGCGCGCAGAAAAGCGCCCGCTTCTTATGCTTATGTTGTAGACAAGGAAAACCATTTGATCGGCGTGATTAATATGCGCGATCTGATGCTGGCTTCACCTCACGACACGCTTGAATCCATCATGCGCCGCGATGTTTTTTCTGTTAATTGCCTGATGGACCGTGAGCAAATTGCCGAGGAATTTTCCAAGCGCCGGTATTTTGCCGCTCCGGTGGTTGACGAGGAAAACCGACTGCTGGGGGTGGTTAAGGCCGAACAGTTGATTGATGACGTTCAGGAAGAAGCCACTGAAGATTTGCAAAAGATGTTCGGCGCCGGCGGTGATGAGAGGGTGTTTTCTCCTGTGTCATTTTCCCTGCGCATGCGCCTGCCATGGCTGCATGTCAACCTGGCCACGGCGTTTTTGGCGGGCAGTGTGGTGGCCCTTTTTCAGGACACCATCGGAAAATTTCCAGTTCTGGCGATCTACCTGCCGGTGGTCGCGGGCCAGGGCGGTAATGCGGGAGCGCAGTCGCTGGTCATTGTCATCCGCGGCATTGTCATGCGGGAAATCCGCAATAAAAAAGTCTGGAAACTGATCCTTAAAGAAGCCGGTATTGGCATGATCAATGGTATTGTGGTCGGGCTGGTGACAGCAGGTGCGACCCTTCTCTGGCATGGCAACCCATACCTCGGACTGGTGGTGGGGCTGGCCATGTTTGTGAACCTGGTTATTGCAGGCCTTGCCGGCGCGGCCATTCCGCTGGGCATGAAAGCCCTGGGCATGGACCCGGCGCAGTGTTCCAATATCATCCTGACTACGTTCACCGACGTCATGGGTTTCTTTACCCTGCTTGGCTTCGCGGCTATGTTTGAAAAATTTTTGAGCTGACATGCAGACCCGGCAGTATGAAAAATTCCTGACCGGCATCACGGCAAGGCAATGGCAGCGGCTTGGCATTCAAAGAAGGGCAGGGGTTTCAACCCCGCTTTTTTCTATTCATTCCTCTCAAAGCG
>CAZKMJ010000006.1:0-288 GCA_964553835.1 uncultured bacterium | reverse complement strand
GCGCCGGCATCGGTGAATTCCCGGATCTTGGCCTTCTGGCGGACTGGTGTGTTAAAACGGGCATGAGCCTGATCCAGATCCTGCCGCTTAACGACACCGCTTTCCGTTTCGCGCCTTATGACGCGGCCAGCACTTTCGCGCTTGACCCCATGTACCTCCGGCTTGAAAAAATAGCGGGCGCGGAAAAATTCAAGGATAAAATCTCGAAACTGAGAGCGAAATTTAAAGAGGGCAGGGGAAAGGAAAATAAACAGGTCAAAAAAGCCAAACAGGAAATCCTAGATGAAA
>CAZKMJ010000005.1:20576-27552 GCA_964553835.1 uncultured bacterium | reverse complement strand
ACCAGATTTATGAGTGGATGGTATCGCCCCGCCAAGCGCTGTTTTTCCTGGCCATCCGGGTATCCATCCTGCCCTTGATCGCGCTGTTCTGGGTGGCCTTCAAAAAAGAGTGGAATGGCAAATGGTACCTGGCCAGCATCTGGAGCATTTCACTGCTTTCGTCCCTGCACATGGTTTTTATGGCCTCCGTGGCTTCACGGCCGGATATTTACCTGCTGGGTATCAGCATGATTGGCGGCGTGGTGCTGCTTTTGTTTCCGCTGCCGGTGTGGCAGAACCTGGTGACGACGGCCCTGATTTACACTCCCTTATTGTGCTCGGTTATCCTCCAGCGTCATGACAACACCATCGCGTTTCCGCTGGTATTTCAGTCCTTCAGCATGGCGGCTGTTTTTCTGGCTACTTCGATCAGCCTCGACCGCATGCGCTACAAAAATTTTCGCCAGAAAAATGATCTTTTTGTGCTGGCCACTACAGACGCTCTGAGCGGCCTTAAATTGCGCCGTTATTTCTTTAACCGGTTTATCCAGGAACTTTCCCTGCAGATCCGCCGCAAGGAAGATTTGTTTCTGAGCGTGGCCATGATTGATATCGACGGTTTTAAAGCCATCAATGACCGCTATGGTCATCCGGCGGGGGACCGCTGCATCCGCCACATTGGCGAGTTGATCCAGAAAAGCATCCGTATTTACGATGTGGCCTGCCGCTTTGGCGGGGAGGAATTTATCATTCTTTTCCCATCGACCCAGCTTTCGGAAACTGCCATGGTCTGTGACCGTATCCGCAAAACCATCGAAAATTCCCCGGTCATAATCGAGAAGAAGGAAATCAGCCTGACGATCAGCGTGGGTGTTTCCGGCATCGCGCCGCCCATCCCGCAGGAAATCCGGAACATTCATTTCAAGGACCAGAAAGACCAGCGGCTGTTTCTTGTTAAAAGCATGATGAGAGTTATTAAGGAGGCTGACAACTCGCTTTATGACGCCAAAAAGCGGGGCAAGAACCAGGTTGTGCTGGGCAAGCCCGCGGATTTTGTCAGCGACACGGCGCCGGAAGAAACGGCCATTCTAAAACAATATCTGGTTTACTTTGAACAGCAGGCTTTGATTCTTGATGCTGCTGTTGAAGGCAAGTCGCCAGAAGAAATCGATGAAGACATGACTTTTTACCCTCCTGAATTTTTCTTTCGCAGGTGCGTGGAAGGGCTTTACCGCCATTACCGCGATTCGGAGTGGACGGAAATCCTGACCCTGTTTCGCATTCATAACGTCAGTCCCAAAGACGTCAAAAGACTTTTTAGTTCTATTTTCCGGCTGGCCGACGTTATTTCGGTTGTGGAGCCGGGGCTGATTGGCGTGCTATTTGTCGGGATCAAGCCTGAAGCGCTTCATGCGATTGAGCACCGTATCAGAAGCAAGATGAGCAGCATTCCGGGCATGGAGAAAGCGGAGATCCGTATTTCAGCATGCCAGCTTTGCTTTGAAGACCCTGACTGGAGCTTTGAAAAGCACCGCCTGCTTGGCCAGGCGGACTTCAGCCACCAGGTTGAAAAGCTCTTCACCATCATCAAACGCCATCGCCATGCCGGCCAGAACGTCTATTTTTACGAGCCGGTCCGCCCAAAAGCCTCTCCCGCAAGACAAGCTTAGCCTTCCATAAGTAGTTTAAAATATTAGATTTACAGAAAATAAACTATTTTAATACGATTTTTATCTATTGGTAATAGATACGCTTCTTTTTTGGAGCCTTTTTCATTAGGCTATTCCACCCGCCTGCCGTTATCCTTTTCCTGTTTCAAATTCAAACACCAAGGAGAAACCAAATGTCCACTGATTGCAAAACAGGCGTTGAGAGTTCCGTCGGGTTTTCGCCCCTTAGGCAGCTGCGCTCGCAAAAGGGATTCAGCCAGAAACAGCTGGCGGAAAAGATCGGCATGGAAAGGACGCGGCTGGTGCGCCTTGAGCAAAAGCCGTGGGGGGAAATATCTTTGAGTGATCTTGAGACTATATCCGGAGCATTGGGAATGAGGATCCATGAAGTGCTTGCCCGTTTCAGCGGAATGGGGCAGGAATCGCTTTGCGACCGCACGCCGCTGGATTCACCGCACTTCAAAATTGATTCAGGCAAGGGTTACCGCTTTGGTTCCGCGCTGCAAAGGCCCGAAAATTGTTTTATCGGGACATTGCAGATCGATCCTCAAAAAACGCTGCCCGCGATCGAAGCCCCCAAGGCGCCTTTCATTTATTACCTGGTGCTGCAGGGTGATCTGCTTGTGACGGTCTCCGGCCGTGAGTGCCTTGTGAAGCAGAATGAATCTTTCACGCTGGACGGAACACGCATGTACGAGTTCTACAACCCGCACCAGTTCAAGGAAACCGTGCTGCTGGTTTTTTCACTGCCCGCGTTTATCCAGAGCGCTTAAGGATCATGGGCGAATCAGACAAAGCACCTTACATTCTGACCGTCAAGGAAGCGGCTGATTATTTAAGGCTTTCGGAAATGACCATTCTGAGGCTGGCCGGCCGCGGGCGCATTCCAGGGGCGAAAATCGGGCGGCAATGGCGGTTTGAAAAAGAGGCGATTTTAAATCTGGTCAAGCACCCCGAGGTGCTGCGTTAGGGCAGCTGTTCGATCAGGATGTAGGACTGGAACATGACTTTCCAGTCCAGCACCACACGCACCGTCAGGAGCGTGGGTTTTTCGATGGCAAAGTCCGCGGGGAACTGGTGCTTGTGCCAGCGGAAAAAAACACTGCTGGTCACCGGTTCAATGTCCATGTGGGGGCTTTTGGTCGAGGTCCCGTAATCCGTGGAATACTCGATCACTTCCTTGTGAAACCGCTTGTCTTTCCTCCAGCAGGTCACCGCGAAAGTTTTCTGAAAATAATAGGGGAATTTGGGCACATATAAATTACTGTGCACCAGGTCGGCTTTGTAGCAGTCGTTCTGGTCGGGGTTGAAGTCCCTGCAGATCAGAAACTGCAGCAGTTGGATCTCGGGTTCGTGCATGGGCACGCATTATAAAGGAATTGTAAAACGGGGTCAAAACCGTTATATTGCGGGCCATGAAAAAATTCCTTCTTTCGATTGGTCAGACCCTCCTTTCCACAGTCCTTCTTCTCGTTGTTCTTGAGGCTGGTTTCCGTCTTGCGGGCATGCCCGCGGGCGCGAACCGTTTCAATGAAGCCGTTATCATCCGCAATAACCTGAGCGTCCACAAGCCCGCGGATGAATTCCGCATTTTCGTTTACGGGGAATCTTCGATGCACGGCTCTCACTACTGGCCTTATTCCAGCCCGGCCCAGTGGATGGCTGTTTACCTGCGTGATTTCCTTCCCAACAAAAAAATCCGCGTGGTCAATTTCGCGCGCATGGGGCAGGGAAGCTGGCGCACCCTTGAAAGTTTCCATGATTCCGTGGCCTACAAGCCCGACCTTGTGGTTTTTTATTACGGCCACAACACATTCCTGCCGGGCAACCGGAAAAAGGAAGTGGAGGCCAAGGAAGGCAAAAAGTCAGCGTTCTGGCGCCATTTGATGAAAGAAAGCCGCCTGCTGTCCTGGGGCTACCGCTTTGCCATTGCCAAGCGCCTGCAGCACAAGAAGGAAGACGCTGAAGACAGCATTGAATACAAGGTCATTGAAAGCACGCCGTGGGGATTGGGCCCCGAAAATGCTTTTCCCAATAATTCGGAAGGCTATCGTGAAAACCTGGAATTTTTCAGGCAGAACACCCAGGCCATTGTGAGCATTGCTGAAAAGCACCGCGTGCCCGCGATTTTCTGCCGGCCGGTGGGGAACATGAAAGACTTTGCGCCTTTCATGTCCGTGCACATCAAGAAAATTTCTACGGATGAAGAGAAGGATTTCCAGGAAGCGTATGAAAAAGGCAAGAAGGCGCAGTCGGAGGGTAAAATCCTGGAAGCACTTTCTGAATTTGAAAAGGCCTATGCCATCGACAACACTTACGCCGATCTTAGCTTCCGCCTTGGTTCTATTTATTTCAAGCAGGGAGAGCTGGAGAAGGCCAAAAATCTTTTTACTGAAGCGCGCGATTATGACGCCATCAAAGTCCGCGCGACCACCGATGTTCTCAATATTCTTGATGAAGTAAAGCTCAAGGGCATTACCATGGTGGACACGGAGAAGGCGGTCATTTCTGAAGCGCCGGGCGGCATTATGGGTGAGCCCATCATTGAGGACAATGTCCATCTTTCCATCAAGGGGCACGCGCTTCTGGGCCGCGCGCTGGCGCAGGCCATCGCTGTGAAAGGCTGGATCGCGCCGCTTTCAGAATGGAAATTCCAGAATGAACGGCCTTTTGAAGTTATCGAAAAGGAATTGGGAGTAAATCAGGAATTAATTTATGCGGCCGACCTGAAAATGGTCAGCTATTTCGGCAGTCGCTACGATAACCGCATTCGTTTCGCGGAAAAGGCGCTGGCCATTCATCCTGATGATCCCAAAGCGCTCAGGCATCTTGCCTGGTCCTACTGGCTGAAAGGCGATAAGACCAGAGCTTTTGAGATTTACAGCAAACTCAGTGAAGCCCACCCCGCCGCGTTAGCGGAAGTGTTCCACAACCAGCCGGAAATCAAAAAAGAATTTAAATCTTAGGAGTTTCGGCCTGAGGGGCTGAAACAGCGGGAGCGGCCTGTGTTTCCGCGGGAAGCGGAGGCGTGGGAAGGGTGCCCGCGTCAGCGGGGACCAGAGTAAAATTCTTCAAAGCGACAGCGCCGGATTTCTCAGCGCCCACCTTGTCATTAGAAAAAAGAAGCGTCATTTCAGTGATGGGCATTTCTTTACTGAAAGCGAAGGGGAACTCGACCGTTTCCCATTCATTTTTCACCATCTTGATGGCAAAAGCGCGGACCACCTGATATTTGGATTTTAATTCAATGCGGACATATTCTGGAGCGGACTTTCCGGCAACCCGCTTAACGTCCATTTTCAGCCCTTTGAATCTGGAAAGATCAAGGCCGCGGGTTTTGAAGTAAACGCCTACCCACGAACCTTTGGGGAACACGTCGTAATCAGCCTGCATGTAGACCTGTTCGGCCGTGGATTCAGGCACAAAAAACTCACGGGTGCACCAGCCCCATTTTTCCTGATAAAAAGTCCCGTGGTCGAACACATTGTTGAAGAAGCTGCCGGCCTTTTTTGAAAGGTCGATCTGCGCGGCTTCACTCGCGGCGCTCTTGGGCTTGAGTTCATAGGCCTCGCGCACCTGCTTCCACGCGGACTCGGAAATGGGCTTGCTGCGGAAACCGCCGCCCTGGACCATGTGGAGCGCGCTGACTGTGGTAGCTCTGAAGGGGATGCCGGTGCGGACCTGCACTTCGCCGCTCAGCACATTGACTTCGTAAGTGCCTTTTTCCGGCACCGCGCTTACAAGGAAAGTGGCGGTTTCAGAAGAAGCTACAAATTTTGAAAACAGATCGTAGAAGAAACCCTTGTTCTCTTTGGTTTTGCGGCTGCCGGGTACCGAGATTTCAATTTCATCCCCCTTGTTCAGGAAGAGGAGGGTACCTTTTTCAAGATGAACGCGGATGGCGGCTTTGCCGAAAACCTGCGGTTCCTGGATCTGAAAGAGTGTATTTTCTTTGACGCGCGCGAAAGTGGATTTGCCGAAGCGAAGGTCCGCTTCACCGTCCGGGCCGGTTTTCAACCAGCTGTAAAGCTCAAGCGCGTGGCCGGGGCCCGGGGCCTTCCAGGTGGCGCCATTGTCGGACGAAACCTCGGTCTTACCCGCGAAGCTCTGGACTTCAAAAAGGGACGTTAGATTGGGCTTTTGGGAATAAAAAGCCGCAATGATAAGGGAGCCCAGAACGGCAAGCGCGATAAGGGCCAGCGCAATAGGGGCGAAATTGCTTTTAGGACGGTCTGAAGGTGCCTGGATTTTCATGCCGGGGATTATAAACCCTGCCTTTTGGGGTTGCAAACCATTTAAATTACTATAGAATCGGGCCAAAGTTATGAAATTTATCCCTCTGGAAATCCAGGATGTCATGCTGATCGAGCCCAAAGTCCACCCGGACGCGCGCGGCTACTTCTATGAAAGCTATCGTGAGGATGTTTTTGCCCAGAATGGCATCAAGACCCACTTTGTGCAGGACAATTGCAGCCGCTCTTCCAAGGGCGTGCTGCGCGGGCTGCACTACCAGATCGCGCCCATGGCCCAGGCCAAGCTGGTTCGGGTGCTTTCGGGTGAGGTTTTTGACGTGGCGGTGGACATGCGCAAGGATTCAAAGACATTCGGCAAGTATGTCAGCGTGGTGCTGACGGGTAAGAAAATCCAGTGGCTTTATGTGCCGGACGGTTTTGCTCACGGTTTTTGCTCACTCACGGATGACTGTGAGTTTCAGTACAAGGTTTCGAACTATTATTCACCCAAGGACGAGCGCGGCGTGATCTGGAACGACCCCACGATCGGCATCCAGTGGCCGAAAATGGATTACATCCTCTCCGACAAGGACCAGAAGTACCCTTTCCTCAAAGACGCCGCCACTTTTAAGTGAAAAAACTTTTTGTCACGGCAAAACCGTCGGCGAAAGAAAATCGCGTAGAGCAGACAGACCCGGCCCATTTCAAGGTTTGGGTCAAAGAGCCTCCGGATGAAGGGCGGGCTAACGCGGCAGTCCGGGAAGTGCTGGCGGAATTCCTGGACGTTCCAAAGTCATCCCTCGAGCTGCTTTCCGGGCATAAATCCAGGCAAAAAGTTTTCGGGCTTAAATAGCCGCCGCAATTTTTCCGATCCCTGCTTTGAACTCATCGGGCGGGATCAGGAGACTGAGTACCAGGAATTTTTCTTCCTCAAAGTCAAACAGATAGCCGGGGTGGGCCAGCACTTTTTCTTTTTCAAGAAGATGAAGGGCCCAGTCTTCATCGCTGCGGGTATCCGGCATTTCAATGACGGCATACCAGCCGCCTTCCGGTTCCGCCAGCCGCGTGGCAAAAGTTTTCCGCGCTACCGCAAGA
>CAZKMJ010000005.1:0-20566 GCA_964553835.1 uncultured bacterium | reverse complement strand
ATGTTGTTATTCCATGAGTGGAACATTCTCTCCCAGCCGCTTTTGAATCTCAGCCTGGACTTTTTCCGCCTGTTTCAGCCACACCGGAAGGGCGTATTGCGATGGCGTGGAGGCAGAAAGATAGGTGTCGGCGATAATTTCCAGCTTTTCAATGGCGGGTTTGCGCAGTTCTTCCGGGCCGCTGACGATGATCCAGGAAATTTTCATTTGTGGCAGGGCCAGAATTTTTGAAATGCCGCTTAAGGTGAAACAAAGCGTGTCGCGGTGCCCGGCAAAGCTGCGGTGCCGTCCACCGAAGCTATAATCCAGAAAAACTTCGTCCACAATCAGCGGCAGGTCCATTTTGGGCAGGCCGGAAACGTATTTTCCGGTCGGATTATTGGGATGGACGAGCAGAATGGCGCGCGCGTCTCCCGGCTTGATATTTTCGGTCCGGCTGTAGTGCTCAAGATTCAGGTCGTGCAGGCCAGCCAGATAATGAAGCAGAGGATAACTGGGTTTGGGCGCAAGCACAGTGTCGCCGGGGTCGGTCAGCAGCTTGAAAACAAAGGAATAGGCTTCACTGGTGTTGGCTGTGATGAAGACCTGCTCTTCCTTTAATTCCACGGAATGGTGCTTGCGGTAATAATCGCATACGGCTTTGCGGGCTTCCGGAATGCCGTGCGCGTCGGGCTTGTAAAATTTATTGTCCGGATGGTTGAGTGCGGCAGTTTCCGCGGTTTGAAAACCGCAGACGGTTGGGTTTGAAACCGTCAGGTCCAGGATTTTTTCGCCCTTTTCTTTCAGGCGATTCTGCAGCAGCGAAAGCCGGTTGGGTTCTGGAACCCAGTTTTCAACGCGTTTTGAGAAAGGATTTTTCATAAACGCCTTATTGTTAGTATAATTCCTGCTGTATGGCTACTGGTTTTTTATACGATCCTCGCTATCTGGAACATGACACTGGCCCCGGCCATCCGGAATGCCCGGAGCGGCTTTCCGAATCCCTGAAGTACCTGCAGACCCTGCCGTGGTTTTCAAAGCTGACCCAGTTCGCCCCGCGCGTCGCCGAAGAGGAATGGATCCAGACCACACACGGCATTATGTACATGCGTCACGCCAAAGAAATCTGCATGTCCGGCCAGCCGTATCTGGACACGCCGGACGTGGGAGTTTCGGAGAATTCTTATGATATCGCGCTGCTTGCCGCGGGCGGCGCGCTGGAAGTCGCGGACAGAGTCATCAAAAAAGAAATTCGCAATGGTTTCGCGCTTTTGCGGCCGCCCGGCCATCACGCGGAACGCGACCTTGCCATGGGTTTCTGCCTGTTCAATAATGTGGCGGTGACCGCGCGTTATTTGCAGAAAAAGCACGGACTTGAAAAGATTGTGATTCTTGACTGGGATGTGCATCATGGTAACGGCACCCAGCACACGTTTGAAGAAGACCCTTCGGTTTTATATATCAGCCTGCATCAGTTTCCTTTTTATCCGGGAACAGGCGCGGCCTGGGAAACGGGCGCGGGACGGGGCAAGGGCGCGACATTGAACTGCCCTATGGAAGAAGGGTCGGGGGACAAGGACTATGAAAAAGCGTTTATGGAAAAAATCATGCCCAAGCTGCATGAATTCAAGCCGGACGCAGTTTTGATTTCCGCGGGTTTTGACGCGCATCACCGGGACCCGCTGGCGCGGATCAGCCTGAGCACGGAATTTTTTGGCTGGATGACGCAGCGAATGATGGAAATCGCGGACAAATATGCCGGCGACCGGATCATTTCACTGCTTGAAGGCGGTTACAACTTGCGGGAACTTCCCAAATGCATCGCGGCTCATCTGGAGGTCATGAATGCAGTATAAGCACATAGAAGGCGTGAAGGTCAAAGCGGTCTTTTCGGACTGCAAAAAATACCGCTACCGCCTGGACATTGATTTAAAAGACGCGCCGCCAAAAGGGAAAACCGCCTGCGTCATTATGATGAACCCCAGCTATGCCAATGAAGAGATCGCCGACAAGTCGGTCCAGTTCATGCAGAGGATTGTCCTGCAAAGGGGGCTGGCGGAGTTTAAAGGCGTCAAACGGCTGACTGTCGTTAACCAGTTTGCTTTCATTCAGACCCACAAATTTCAGGGGCTTCCGCATGAAGTCGGACCGCTGAATGACCTGACCATAAAAAAAGTTTTCCGCGAATCCGAGATCATCATCGTGGGTTGGGGATGCGCCAACCCGTTCGAAGAACGGAAAAATTTTGTTTACGGCCTTTTGAAAGACATGAAAGGCAAGAAGCTTCTAAAAACCAGGAAACACCCCTCCCGCGCGGGTTACGAAGGCTTTATTCTCCCTTTTGATTTTCCGGAAGATCAGTAGCTCTTCCAGCCGTCGCCCTGCGGGGCCACGGAAGGCGGGAGCTGCGGCGTGTCGAGTTTGGCGCAGGCCGTCAGCGCGATGACCGCGGCCATGAGCAGGAACCAGGTCTTAAGATTGTTTGAACGCATAATTCGTCACCACTCCGTTTTTATCAAGCCAGACATAAAGGGTTTTGGTATGAGAGCCGCCGCCGACGCTGAAAAGAAGGTTCCAGCGCGGTCCGCCCGCTGAGGAGAATTCGTAGAAGAACTCCTTGCCGTTCTCGGTTTCCCGGTATTTCGAAGGGACCCCGACAAGGCCGATGAGTTCTTTTTCGGTGGTCTGGTTCTTGACGATCTGGTTCACGTCGGCGCTGCGAATGTCCACGCCCCGCGAAACTTTCTGTGTGGTGATGATTCCGCACGCGGTCAAAGTCAGGGCCGCGAGCACAATCACACCCAGTTTCATTGCTGCTTTCATGTTTCCTCCGTTTTTGGTTTGAGATCTGATTAAGAAAAAAAGCGCGAGCCCGGCCATGCCCAGCAGGACCGGTAAATGAAGACCGGACTGTTCGCCGCCGCGGAAAGAATCGGCCAGCACGCGCGAAAGCGCGGTCAAAAGCAGGTACAGCCAGAAAGTATTTCCGTTTGTTTTGGGTTTGCGCAAAATCAAAATAGCAAAAACGCCCAGCTCAAGGAGCAAGCTGTAAATTTGCGTGGGGTGAATTTTTTCACCATGCATCCAGATTCCCCAGGGCATGGAAGTGGGTCTGCCAAAGCAGCAGCCGGAAAACAGGCAGCCCACGCGGCTCAAAGCCAGGCCCAGGCTCAGACCCGGCGCAACCGCGTCCGAATAACGCGCAAAGGGAAGATTGTGTTTTTTGCAAAAGAGCCAGCCGCTTAAAATCCCCGCCGCGACCCCGCCAAACTGCACAAGCCCGCCTTCCTGGAAATAAAAAACATGCATGGGGTTCTGAAGGTAATAAGCCAGGTTCTGGACCACATAAAGGACACGCGCGCCCAGCACGCCGCCCAGAATGATCCACAGCGCCAGGTCGGCAAGCTGCTGGTGAGGCAGGTTGTCCTTAATAAGGAGGGAGCGCGTGACCGCGTAGCCGGCAAGCAGGGAAAAAGCGGCGATCAGCCCATAGGCGTGGACGGGAAAGCCGAGGATATAAAACAGGGGGCCTGGAAACATGGAGGGTGCATGATAAACCGAAGGCCCGGTGAAGGCAAGGAGGCTTTCGGGCAAATCCTGAAGACAGCGGGCCGGTTATTTGATATATTGTTCAACCTTTGCTGGCGTAGCTCAGTCGGTAGAGCAGCTGTTTTGTAAACAGCATGTCGGGGGTTCAAATCCCTCCGCCAGCTGATTTTTGCTACGCCTTCTATTCGGGAAGTTACCCAAGCGGCCAAAGGGGACAGACTGTAAATCTGTTGGCTCACGCCTTCAGTGGTTCGAATCCACTACTTCCCACCATTTTGCTACGCGGCTTTGGGGGCGGGATGCGCGTAGATGGAGCCGGGCGGGTTTTTAGGAATTGAAAATCCGAAGTAAGAGCCGCGGTCCTTGTTGTTCTCGGCCCAGATTTTTCCGTGATGCAGTTCCACAATTTCCTTCGCGATCGTAAGCCCCAGCCCTGTGCCTTTGTTTCCTTCTGACTGAAGCCCGCTGCTGAATTTGGTGAAAAGATTTTTCATATCATCTTCTGAGAGTCCGGGGCCGTTGTCTCTCACTCCAATATGGATCTGAGATGTGCCATTGTTCCCATGAAGCGCGGCTTCAAAAACAATCTTCCCGCCGCGCGGCGTGAATTTCAACGCGTTCGCGCCCAGATTTACCACTACCTGCCTCAGCCTTTCCGGATCCGCTTCGAAAATCAGATCCGGGTCGGTCTTGTGTGTGATCTGAATGTTTTTATCTTTCGACCACGCGCTGAACATGTGTTCAATATCCTGGAAAAACGCTTTGGCGGTGACCATTTCGTAACGCAGGGGCATTTTACCGGCCTCCATTTTGGAAATGTCCAGAATGTCATTGACCAGCTTCTCCAGCCGCTCCGCGTTGCGCAGGGCGATCTTCAGGTAGTTTTTGTGTTCGTCGGAAGCATGTTTCATTTCTTCATTGATAATGGCAATGGATTTTAAAACGCAGATCAGGGGAGAACGGAGCTCGTGCGTGACATTGGCCAGGAATTCGGTTTTATATTCATCGATTTTTTTCTTCTGAACGGTATTGCCCAAAATGGAAACCACGCCCTTGGTCTGGCCTGATGGTCCCTGGATAATAGCAGTGCTTTCTTTCAGGATTTCCTTGGTGTCCTTGTTTTTATCCTTCAGTTCAGGGTGCTCCGCGCCTTCATCATCCACCAATGAAATGACATGCTCGCCGTCGGTGTTGTTGATGGGCTTGCCCAGGATGTCTTCTGCCTTCACACCCAGGATTTTTTCCGCCACGGGGTTGACGAACACAACTTCGCCCTGGTCGTTGAGCACGATCATGCCCTTGGCCAGTGACTTCACGACAGATTCCGTCTGCTTCTTCTCCTTGGCCTGGGTCTGGAAATTTTTGTGGATGGTTTCGTATTCTTTTTTGGCATGCGCCAGGTTCTTGTCTTTGGTTTCCAGCGCTTCGTTGTAGTTCTTGATGACCTGGGCGTAGGTGTCCTTGACCTCGTCGCGCATTTTGTTCATGCGCTGTTCGACTTCGCGGTCCACAATCTTGGTTACGCACTTTGCGGCTTCCTCGACTTTTTCCTGAGGCAGGTTCAAATGGCCCAGCTCTTCGGAAACTTGCTTGGGGATACCTTCCTTCAGACCGGTCTGCTGATTAGGGTCACGTTTATGGAATTGCTGGCTGGAGCGGAGGAATAGTTCAATGGTGATGATCAGAGGAACGAGAATGACGGTGAACAAAATAAAGATTTGCCAGATATTCATGATAGGAATGTCCCTTTAAAAAGGGTGACATAGGGAAGGGGAAACTGCAATACTTGGAAAGGGCATTTCTGAAGAATCAGAGTTTTTTCAGAGCTTTAAAATCTAATGCCTGAAAGTGACCCCTGAGGGGGTGCTTTGACAACGGCCCTAGAATTTAATATTACTCTGGCGCATCAGAGCATCTTTCTTGATCTGATACTCTGTCTCGGTGATGGTGCCGTTCATGAGCTGGTGCTCAAGGGCATCCAGCTGGGCTTGTTCGGCCGGCCCGACTTTTTCACGGGTGATCGGCTGCGGCACCTCCGGGATGCCTTTCTTTACTTCCTGAACCTTTTTCGCGGGCTTCGGGATTTTCACTTCTTCTTCCCGCCGTATTTCCTGTCCAGGAATTTCGAGCTGTTCTTCCGCCTCATTACTCTTGGCCGCCAGGGCGTTTCCACTGGAAACCAGAAGGCCTGTCACTAAAAGGAAAACAATGTGTCTCAAAAACAAGGGGTTCATGGGGTGACTCCTTTCTGATATATTCTAGACCTCTTAAATGAAAAAAGAAATATTTGAATATAAGCATGTTATTACGGGCGATGGAAGCCCGACACTCTGCCTGCCTCCCACTTGGGAGCATATGCACGCGTGGGAAGGCGCTTTCACCGAGACTCAGTATATTTATCAGCCTCCGGTTGAGAAGGCTTTCGCGGCTGCCGAAAACCCTGTGTTTCTTTCACTCGGCCTCGGTCTTGCCTATAATGAAATCCTGATTGCGTTTGAGTCCCTGCGCTGCGGCCGCATGCCCGCGCTTGTTGCCAGCTATGAATCGGTTCCGGAATTGCGCGAAGCTTTCGCGGACTGGCTGGAAGAAAAACCCGTTTCGCTCGCGCCGCTTTATGACCAGATCCTGGGCCTTTACGCGCAGAAATATGAAAGAAGCCGGGAAAGCGCGAAAGAACTGCTGCTTCAGCTGATGAAATCCGGAAAGCTGCGGCTTTTGGGCCCGGTGGAATCCGAAGAAGTCCATCCTTCGCATGCCATCCTCTTTGACCCTTTCAGCAGTAACACCAGCCCCCATCTTTGGACGGAAGAATTCCTGGAAAGGTTTTTTGAAAAAGCCGCGGCATGTCCGTGTTTTGTCTCCACTTATGCCAGCAAAGGAGAATTGAAGCGCGCTTTGCGCAAAAACGGCTTTACCCTGACTCTTCAGAAGGGTTTTGGCAAGAAGAGGCACTCCATTTTTGCTTTTAAAGAAAAAGCTGTAAAATGACGTATTTGATATTTGAGATTTACATCTGTCTTTTATTGATAAGAACCGAGGACTATTCATGATCATTGGAGTTCCTAAAGAGAGTCAGGCCGCGGAAACTCGTGTGGCCCTTGTCCCTGAGACTGTGGCCAAGCTGGTCAAGGCGGGGCATAAAGTCAATGTTGAGCGGGGAGCTGGCGCAAAAGCTTTCTTCCCGGACACGGATTATGAAAAGGCCGGTGCGAGCCTTGTGGACGCCGGGCAGGCTTTTTCTTCCGATATTGTCATCAAGATCGCGGTTCCTTCCAAAGATGAGATCAGCCGCCTGAAACAGGGCGGGGTTTACATCAGCTTCTTGAATCCTCTCGCGGACCCTTCTATCAGTGAAGCGCTGGCGCAAAAAGGCGTTACGGCCTTCAGTATGGAATTGATTCCCCGTACCAGCCGCGCGCAAAGCATGGACGCGCTTTCTTCTCAGGCTAATATTGGCGGCTATAAAGCGGTGCTGGCTGCCACGGCTGCCATTGGAAAATATTTCCCGATGCTTACAACCGCTGCCGGAACCGTGCCGCCTGCCAAGGTGCTTGTGATTGGCGTGGGTGTCGCGGGTCTTCAGGCCATCGCTACTTCGCGGCGTCTGGGCGCGGTGGTCAGCGCGTTTGATATTCGCCCGGAAGTCAAAGAGCAGGTCCAGAGTTTGGGCGCGAAGTTTGTGGAAGCAAAAGTGGAAGTTGACGCCAATGCCGCGGGTGGATACGCGAAAGAAGTCAGCGAAGACACCAAGAAAAAATTACAGGAAGCGCTTGCTGAAACGGTGGCGGCTTCCGATGTGGTCATTACGACCGCGCAGGTGCCGGGCAAAAAAGCGCCGGTGCTTGTGACCAAAGACATGGTCGCACGCATGCGGCCCGGTTCAGTCATTGTGGACATGGCTGCGGAGCAGGGCGGCAATGTGGAAGGTTCTAAAGCCGGTGAAACCGTGGCCGCGGGCGGCGTCAGCATTCTTGGCCCCGTCAATCTTCCTTCAACGCTTCCAGTGCATGCCAGCCAGCTTTATTCCAAAAATATCCTGAACCTTCTCGGCCTTCTGGTCACCAAGGAAGGTAAACTCAATCTGGATTTCAATGACGACATTATCAAGGGCGCGTGCGTGGCGCATGGCGGCCAGGTCGTTAATGAACGGGTGAAAGGACTGTTGAAGGTATGAACGATTTTTTTGTCGGTGGTCTGATGGTTTTCATGCTGGCCACATTTGTCGGCCTGGACGTAATCAAAAAAGTTTCACCCCTTCTTCACACGCCGCTGATGTCATTGACTAACGCGATTAGCGCGATCTGCATCGTTGGCGCGATCCTGCTGGCGGGTTCTGCCGAGCATCCCAGCAAGCTTGGCACCATCCTGGGCGCGATCGCGGTGTTTTGTTCCATGACCAATATTGTTTCCGGATTCCTGATTACGGACCGCATGCTTAAAATGTTCAAAAAGCGCAAGCCGGTTGAAGGTGAAAAGGCATGATCACCCAGCTGATTTACATCGTTGCCGGTGCTCTTTTTATTCTCTCTCTTCGCTGGATGAACACTCCTGTCACGGCCCGCAAAGGCGTTTATGCCGGCGTGGCGGCCATGGTGCTGGCGGTTGGCGGGACTCTGGTCAGTCCCAGTGTGAATCATTACGTGGCGATCGCGATTGCCATGGTGCTTGGAACGGTTGTGGGCGTGCCCCTTGCCGCAGTTCCTATCACGGCGGTCCCTCAGCGTACCGCGCTCTCGCACGCGTTTGGCGCGCTGGCCGCGGCGCTGGTCGGCATCGGTAAATTTTTCGTTTTCTCTTCACATGAGCTGACGCCCTTTGTTACGGGCGCGATTGTGTTTGAAGTCCTGCTCGGCGGCATCACCTTCACGGGCAGCATCATTGCCACCCTCAAGCTTCAGGAAATCATTTCCGGCCGCCCGGTCACGTATCCCGGCCAGAATTTTGTGAACCTTTCCGTGTTTGCCGCCGCGGTCATTCTGGGCGTTCTGGTGGTGTTGAATCCCGCGCACAGCTGGATGATGCTTGCGATTGTGGCTCTGGCGCTCATGTTCGGTGTCATGCTGGTCATGCCGATTGGCGGCGCGGACATGCCGACCGTCATTTCTCTTTTGAACTCCTACGCGGGCCTTGCGGCTGTGGCTATGGGTTTTGTGCTGGGCAATCCGCTTTTGATTGTTGCTGGCGCGCTGGATGGCTCCAGCGGCTTGATCCTTTCGATCATCATGTGCAAAGCCATGAACCGTTCTTTCACCAACGTGCTGTTTGGCGGTTTTGGCCAGGTCAATGCGAAAGCCGGGGGAGCGGAAGAGCAGAAAACTGTGCGCTCTGTGAACGCGGAAGAAGCCGCGGAATATTTAAAAGAAGCGGAAAAAATTGTGATTGTGCCGGGCTATGGAATGGCTGTGGCGCAGGCGCAGCATAAAGTCCGTGAACTTTACGATAATCTGACCAAGCGCGGCATTGATGTGAAATTTGCGATTCATCCGGTTGCCGGACGCATGCCCGGTCACATGAACGTGCTTTTGGCTGAAGCGGACATTCCGTATGACAATCTGATTGAAATGGATGAAATCAATCCTGAAATGTCGCAGGTTGATGTTTGCATCGTGATTGGGGCGAATGACGTGGTGAATCCCGCGGCCAAGACTAACCCGGGCAGCCCGATTTACGGAATGCCGATTATCGAAGTGGACAAGGCCCGCCAGATCATTTTCTTGAAGCGCGGCATGGCCACCGGTTTTGCGGGTGTTGAGAACGAGCTTTTTTACAATTCCAAGACCATGATGCTTTTCGGTTCCGCCAAGGAAACCGTCGCTCATCTCGCTGCTGAACTCAAAAAGAATTAACGCTTACCCCTTTTAGGTTTCTTGGGATAGTTGAAATAAGTCGCAAGCGCGACACGCGCTTTGTCGGTTTCAATGACACCTTGACTGCCCGGAATATCCGTCAGCTCAATCGCGGGAAGAATCGAAACGCTGAAACCCACGCCATTCCTCTCCGGAAAAACCAGCATTCCAATTAAAAAATCAGCAGTCCGGGCCGGTTCTTTGTAACGCGGGCTGACCGGAACCGTTATATTGGCCGTGCTTTCAATGTCCCTGAAATCGAAAACGAAATTCGCGGCGGTTTTCGTGAAGTTCACGGTGATTTCACGGTCAAATGTGAAAAAGTTTTCGCGTCCCGTCCTGTTGATTTCACCGTTTTCAATTCGCCGCGACTGGGTGGGGGAATTTCCGTAAACAACTGTTTTGCCTTCCGCGGCCCTGTCGCCGCTGATCCACGACCGCGGGAAAAATTTCGGACCTTCATCCGTTTGCGCAACCTGGCGCGGATAAGAGGTGCCCTCCAAACCGATATAGAATTCCCGTTTATAGAGAAGCAGGGTCGTGGTATCGACCGCGGGACTTCTGTCGAGATAAACACCCACGAAAGTTCTCTTGGTGCCCTGGACTGCAGCAAAGCTCGAGAGACTGCCTGTAAATGGCTGTTCATAGAAAAGCCGGTTTTGATTATCGATGCCCATCGTGGTGGTGCCCATATAAGGAATCGGGCTGCCTCCAAGTACCTGGAACCTGACTGCGTTGTCAGGATTTGTGGTTGAGGTGTAGCCGGTGATGGTCATCGAGTGGATCTGGCCGACCATTTCATTCTGGCTGTTCACACTTTGAAAAATCGTAAGAGAGCACGGGGCTGTGAGGCAATCCGCCGCTGGATTGAAATCGGCCTGCGATCCCGCGGTTGTGTTGAGCAAGTCGCGCCTTCCATCCGGATAAACCAGCCATGTATCGGTGATAACGCGTGATCCGGAAATCCGGTAGCGCACCGGAATGTCGCGATTGTCAAAAGAATCATCGGTCAAAAGAGTGCCATCCACAAAAACCGGGATGGTCCGCACTATAATTTCCTGCCTTGGGGGTTCAGGTAAAGCCGGTTCGATGGGAGTCCCGGGTTCAGAATTTAATCCAGGGGTCTGTGTGCCATTCACGATCGTGCCCTGATTTGTATTGTTTGTCACGGTCACTGTTCCCGCAATTGTTGAACCGCCCGTCGCTGCCGGATCCGGCTCCAGGGTGAAACCCGCTGAACCGTTTGGCATGGTTGTGGAAACGGCATGAAAACCAGGAACTTCTTCAGCGGGCGGAGGAACGATATTCTGGATCGGAATGGTGTTGGCGATCAATTGGCCATTTTCATAATGGTAACCTTCGGCCGGGCTTTGAAATGAAACGTTAAGCAGGTCCGGGTTTGTATTCGCGGCTTCAGTCAGATTGTAACCGGGCGCGCTGTTAACACCAGTCAGCGCATTCGGGCCAATGAAAAATGGGCTTTGAGTGATAGTTAAACCGCTGCCGCCAGGAGTCGGATTGCTTTCAGCGCCGGGTGTCAGGTTGACGCCAGCCGGAACCAGGTTACTGCCCGCGGGTGTTCCCGGAGCCGTGGGTGCAGCGACGACCTGATTGCCTGGCGCGGGAGTTTGCGATGGAAATGAATTTGGCGTTGTGTTAACACCGGCCAACACCATGTTGGTCCCGGCAGGAGTTCCGGGCTTCGTTGGCGCGGGAACATTGATAAAAGTTTCATTTGTTGAAAAAGTTGCAGGTGCGAGCGCCCCACCAGCCGGTTCAGTACTCTGAGCGGGGGGGATTGTTTTAGTAGTTGAAGCAGGGGGAGGCAGTGTTTTGCTATTGGCCGGAGGCGGCACCGCCTTTGTCATGGTGCCCAGGGAGCCCCCTTTTTCAGCTGTAATAAGAGTCTGGCTGTCATCGGCCGGGAGATTAGGGGGTAACACGAGTGAGAAAACCATTATCCAGCATACCGCTTTAAATTTTGGGTTCATGAAGGTAAAGTACATATCAGGAAGAGTTATTACAAGGGGCAGTTTATAAATGTATTTAGCATCTAATTTTTGCTATAACATGATCGAGAAAGGTATGGAATAAGCAGGGGTTTGATAGGCTCATTGAAATTTCGATTGAGAAAGGCCATAATAACCGCCCATGAAATTGGTACGTTACGTCTGCACGCATTGCGGCAGGAAATTTGAAGCCGAAGAAAAAGATGTCCTTGAATGCCCCGGCTGTTTCTGGAGCACCTCTGTAAAAAGGGAAGACGACGCCGTTTCATCTTCCTCCTTTAAGGGGCCGTCCGCATCGCCCAAAAGTTCAACGGGTAAGCCGTTGAATATTCCGCCCGCCGTGCGCCTTGTTTTTGTCTTCGTGATCGGGATGCTGTTTCTGTTTCTTACTTTTCCCTTGTTCAAAAAAATTCTACCTGCACCACGCCCAAAGGTTGTGGAAATTGAAACGGCTTCCAAGCCTGAGAAGCCCAAAAATAAAAAGCAGCAGCCCGCTAAAAGCACCGTGTCTACCCCAGCAGCCCCGGCCGCGCAGAACGATGAAGACAAAAACATTCTTTCCCGCCGCCTGGATGTCAGCGCTGATCGTCAGCCCACAGAAGCTGAGCAGCAGATTTTGAAAGCTCGCGCGCCGTTTAGCTCCGGCAGTGTTGAAAAGCTGCCTTCCCAGGCCTGGACGCTGGAAGATTATGAAAAAATGATCGCGGGGCAGGAGAAGTTTTACCGGGTTCCTCTTCCGGGCAGTTACAAGAAAAAGCTCACGACCTTGTTTAAAACCAAATACCTTGCCGCCGCCGAAAATTTTAAAGAAGGAAAGCTGCTGGAAGCGCGCGATTTGTGGGTGGAATCACTCGCGTTTCCTATTTACGCTGACAATGTGCAGAAGCACCGCGGCGTGGTACTGACCATGCTTCGCGGCTTTATCAATGACACGCTTTCCAAGGTCGGCGCTATTAACATCTCGCTTGTGGAAGGCAAGATCCGGGCACAGGAAAGACTGGTCACGGAAAATTATTCCAAACTGTCTTCCGCGCTGGACAAACAGGACTGGAAAGAAGCTTACGGCCTGGCTGTGGACCTGCAGAGGCAGATCGAACAGCTTGCTACGCCTGATCCTTCGAGAGAGGGAGGGGCCGAACCTTATCCCAATGCCGCGCTTGGAGCCATCGATGACGGCATCCGCACGGGCTTGTTTGAAGTTTTGAACGTGCCGCCGCCATCGGTCGCGGATCTGGAGCCCATGCAGCGCGATCTTCTTTTAAAGCGCAAGGTCATTGAAAGTTTTCTGCCTGAAAATCTTGAACCTGTTAAAACCCGTTATCAGGAAGCGCTGGATTTGATCAGCCAGAGCAAATGGGCTGAAGCCGAAGCCAAGCTGAAAGAAATTTCTTATCCGGTCGCGCTTTACGAAGACGCGCGCGATAAAATTAAAGTCCTGCGGAAGCTGCAGGGCATAGATGGTTCCGCGGAGCCGGCCGAGTGAAAATGCTGTTTGGGTTGTCGGCCAATTTGAATATGGCGACAAAACTTGCCCAATCGGCTAAAATATGCAGTCTGTCGGTGCACAACTTTGACCATGCGGACAAGCTTCTGGCCTGCATGGGGCAGGACAAGCCGGTCCTGATCGTCATGGACATGGACACCTGCGAGGCTGAAGCATTTAAAGTCCTCAAAGAATTGCGCGCAAATGCCGAATTTAAGAGTGTTGCCGCGGTCGGGTTTGTTTCGGCCGGGGTGAAGACGCCGGTCAAGGACGAGGCCCAGAGGGCCGGGTGCCACCGGGTCTACACCAAAACAGAATTTATGAAGGACCTGGACCTTATTTTAGCGAGGTACGCGACTTTATGATTTTTCATCTTGGTTTTGAATTGCCCCAGCCGGTTTCCACAGAGCTGGACCATGAGTCTTCGGCGCTGACTCGTGAGGAGATACGCATTCTCAAGAGCCAGATCCGCTCCAATGCCCTCCTGATCAACCAGTTCGTGGAACGTCTTGAGCTCCTGGTCAATAAAGAGCGCTATCCTCAGCGCGCGGTGTTCATTGAAAAGATCCGCCGCAGGCTTGACCTTTTGATGGAAGAAAACGACACATTTCGCAATGTGCTTTGGAAGCACGTTCAAAAAGAAACCTGGAATTCCAGACTGCCATGAAAATGCGCAGGGACGTCACAGTCCTTATTCTGGGCGGCGGCGCGGGCAAACGCCTTTTTCCGCTGACCAGCTACCGCTCCAAGCCTGCTGTTCCGATCGGCGGCAAATACCGGCTGGTGGACATTCCGATTTCCAACGCCATTAATTCGGGTTTGAACAAGATTTTCGTACTGACGCAGTTCAACTCTACTTCTCTGCACCGCCATATCCACCGCACTTATCCTTATGAATATTTTCACCAGACCAGTGTGGAACTTTTGGCTGCTGAACAGACGCTGGCGAATAACGACTGGTTTCAGGGCACGGCCGACGCGGTGCGAAAGCACATTCCGCATTACCACCTGCGTGAAACAGACACGATTGTTATTCTTTCCGGTGACCACCTTTACCGCATGGATTACCGCGAAATCCTGAAGTTTCATGAAGAAAATAACGCGGACGTGACCATTTCCACTGTGCCGGTGCCCAAAAAGCAGGTCAGGCATTTCGGCATCATGCAGATACGCGCCAACGGTCATGTCACAGCTTTCCGTGAAAAGCCGTCGCCGGAAGAAAATATTCAGTCTTTCGTCATGCCGGAAACGCTGAAGAACACTTTTGGCGTTAAATCCAAAACAGCGGAACTTTACCTTGCCTCCATGGGGATTTATGTTTTCAAGGCCAAGGTGCTGGCCGACTTGCTGACAGGACGTGAAGCAGATTTCGGCAAGGAAATCATTCCCAAGGCCATCGAGAAATACAATGCGTTTGGCTATGTGTACAACGGCTACTGGCGTGACATAGGAACAATTGAGGGGTATTACGAAGCCAGCATTGACCTGACCAGCGCCTCGCCGCAGTTTACATTCGCGGACCCGCAGGGTGTGATTTTCACACGCGCGCGCTTTTTGCCGCCAACCAGCGTTTTGGGAGCTCAGATGAAAAATACTCTGCTGGCTGATGGCTGCATTCTTGAAGAAGCGGAGGTGGAGGACTCGATTGTGGGACTACGCGCTGTTATCCGCAAAGGCTCTATTATCAAATCCAGCGTGGTCATGGGCAATGACATGTATGAGCTGGACAAGGCAAAATCACCGCTGCTTGGCATTGGAAAGAACTGCCGCATCCAGAACTGTATCCTGGACAAGAATGTACGCATTGGAAACAACGTGACCATTCTGAATCCGGACAAGATCCAGGAAAAAGACGGCGACAATTATTACATCCGTGACGGTATTGTCATTATCCCGAAAAATGTCCATATCCCTGATGGAACGCAGATTTAAATTTCTTCTGGCCGCGCTGGTATCGGCGGCCATTTTTGCCGCGCCTTTGTACGCGGAAATTCAGGAAGAAATCACCGACTCAGCGCCGAATGCCGAGGCTTTGGCCATGCTGGAGCAGAGGTTTGCTTCACTTTCGGGCAGCCTGGGAAAAATGTCGCAGCCCCCTAAACTTTCCGGAACTTTGTCACTGCCGCCCAACCTTGAAGGCCGGATCAGCCTTCCGGGCGGGAGAGAAAACATCAGGACGCAACAAGGAGATAAATAATGAAAAAGTTTTTTTTGCTCTCACTTCTTTTTTTAGTCGGCTGCGCGGGCAACGCGGGCCAAAAATCTGTTGAAACCACGGGCACCGGCGCGGCGTCCGCCCCGGCTCCGGCCGTGGCTGCCAAGCAGGAACCGATCACCGCAGGAAAGGACAAGGAAATCGTGAAAGTTAAAATTGAAACAACCATGGGTGACATCGAAATCGACCTGTTCGCCAAAAAGGCCCCCAAGACCGTCGAAAATTTTGTGAAGCTGGCCAAGAGCGGCTACTATGACGGCATTATTTTCCATCGCGTCATTCCGGGATTCATGGTCCAGACTGGTGACCCGACCGGAACGGGGACGGGCGGACCCGGTTACACGTTCGCGGACGAATTTAATCCTGAGCTGACCCATGATGGCCCTGGTGTTCTTTCCATGGCCAACGCGGGCCCCAACACCAACGGCAGTCAGTTCTTCATTACGGAAGCCGCAACGCCGTGGCTTGACGGGCGCCATTCTGTGTTTGGAAAGGTCAGCAAGGGGATTGAAGTGGTGCATTCCATAGCCAATGTGGCCAGAGATGGGAATGATAAACCGGTACAGCAGATTGCGATGAAGAAGGTTACGGTTCTCGACTAGCTTTTACGGCCACTCCCGCAGGGGAGTGGCCAATAATTTAGTAGTTCGCTCTGTCGAGATAGAAGAGGGAGCCGACGGCAAAAATTATATTACTGCCCCAGGCGCTGAGAAATGAAGGTGTCTTTCCGGCTTTTCCAAGCGCAAGGCCAAGCGCCCCCGCCAGATGGAACGCGAAAATTACTGCAATGCAAAGCAGGACCTGAAACGCGATAGCACGGCGGTTTACGGTGCGCGCCATAAAGGGAACAGTCAAAAGCATCATGACCAGTGCGTGCCACGGGGTCGCCAGGCGGGAGTGAAGATCCACAGTCTCAGTCTTCACATTCACCCCGTTTTCTTTCAGCTTCTGGATGGAATTCTTCAACTCCTTGTAGCTTAAAAACGCGCTCTCACTTGAAGCGGACGCAAGTTCCGCGGGTGTAAATGTGATTTCCGGATAAACTCTCGAGTTGTAGGCTTTGGGCTCACCCAGGATTTTTCCGCGGCTGTCCATCAGATATTCCGTCACATCCTGAAATTCCCAGAAGGATTCTTTCCAAACGGCCCGGCGCGCCACCATTTTCTGGCGTTTTTCCGTTTTCTTGCCCAGCCACAGCGCAATAACTCCTGAACCCTCCGCGTTTTTCTTGGAGAAAGTCCGGAAATAAAACAACTGGTCGCCGCCGGAAAAATAAGTCACATTCTTGAAAATTTTCTCCTTCACGCGCCGGCCTTTTTTATCAATATGCGATTCTTTGACTTCCTGCGCGGCCTTGAATGATCTCGGCACAATTTTATCGCCTACCAGGAAAGTACCGATGCCGATCAGAAATCCCAGGAACAAAACGGGCTTCACAATGGTCATGATTTTCAGGCCTGCGGCTTTCATGGCCGTGGTTTCGTTGTGGAAACCCAGGTTGACCAGCAGGAAGAGAGTGCCCAGCCATGCGGCCCATGAAATGGTTTGTACAAAAGCGAAGGGGATGACGGAAAGATAATATTTAACGATCATCAGGAACGGCGTGTGATGGTTCAGCAGATCGTCGAGATTGTCAAAAAGGTCCGCGATCAGGATCAGGAACACAAGAGTCATGCTGCAATAGAGGATCGGAAGAAAAAGTTCGCGGGTCAGGTAACGATCCAGGACTTTCATGACAGCTCCGTGCGCGCGATGGCCAGAAGAAAAACTTTGGCGGCGCCCTGTGCTTTCAGCGCGCGCGCGGCTTCGCGCGCTGTGGCGCCAGTAGTGACGACATCATCCACCAGCAAAATGGTTTTGTTTTGAATATCTGCGGGCCTGGAAACTTTAAATACACCCGACAGGTTGACGTTTCTTTCTCCGCGGTCCAGGCCGTGCTGTGGCGCAGTCGCGCGTATTTTTTTAAGGCCGGATCGCAAAGGCGCTTGAAGGACCGCTGCAATTTTTTTCGCGAAAAGCGTGGACTGGTTGAACTCACGCTGAACGTGTTTGATCCGGTCCAGTGGAATGGGGATGACCAGGTCGATTTGGGGCATGCTGCCTCGAAGGGGCTGAATGTCCCGGTCAAAAGCGTTGACCAGCCAGGTCATGCGCTGAAATTTAATGCCAGTCAAAAGGTTCCGGACGGGGGCTTCATAAGGGTACAGGTGCCAAGCCTTGTCAATGAATGGGAGTTTGGGTTCCACGCAGGTCAGGGAAGCCGGTTTCCGGGCTGCCAGAACACCCTGGCAGGGCACGCAAAGGGAGTTTTCTTCCATTTCCAGCGGGACATGGCAGATGGGGCATTCTGAGGGAAAAAGGAGCCTCAGGGCCGCTTCCGCAAAATAAGCCAGTTTCATAAGCCGACTATTCTAGGGAATAACCGGGGGAATAGAAAGCAAAAAATCCCTCTTAAAGTTAGTTTTGTAACTATTTGCAATGTGTCTGTTTAGCGGTTACTCTTTGAGTAGAGCGGATTTATACCTATTTTATAAAGGTAAATTTATGAAAAGGCACGAACAAGGCTTTACGCTGGTTGAAATGATGATTGTGGTGGCCATTCTCGGGCTGATTGCCGCGATTGCCATCCCGAATCTGCTCAGGGCACGCCTTAATGCTGCCGACCGTGCTATCTGCGGGGAACTCCGCACTTTCAGCTCAGGAAATGAAAGTTTCCGCGCCGCCCAGAATCCCAACTCTTACTCCGCCACAGTTAACGGCCTGATCACTTCCACTCCGGCTTATCTCGATGCAACCTGGGCTGCCGCGGCCCGGCATGGCTTTAACATGACTTATTCTGTAGCCGCCGCTCCGTCCGCCAGCTATTCCATGGTTGCCGCTCCGACTATCCAGGGAGGCACCGGGCTCAATACCTTCTGCATTGACCAGACCGGGGTCATTGTCACGTCCGATACGGACGGTACTGCAAACATCCCTACAGGCAATGCCGCAGGCTGCACTGGCGGCAATGTCCTGGCATGATCCGCCTTATTTCCCTTGTTGACCCCAAACGATATTGAAGTATAATAGCCCCCGCGTTAAATCTTCTAAACCAACACCAGAAAAGGAATAAGAACGAGTGCCAAAAGTTCAAGTCGGTGAAAACGAGCCTCTGGACAAAGCCCTTAAGCGCCTGAAAAAGAAAATCGAGCGCGAAGGCATCCTGAAGATCCTCAAGCAGCGGAAACACTACGAAAAGCCCAGCGAAAAAAGACGCCGTAAAGAGCGTTCTTCCAAGAGCAAGAAGAAGAGATTCTAATTTCTCGAAGAAGGTTGAAGAATGACCCTCCGCAAGATGCACGCTGCGGGTACTTTCTATCCAGCTGACCCTTCCGAAATCCGCCAATTCTGCAGCCCTTATCTTTCAAGCAAGGGAGAGTTACGTCTGGCCCGCGCCGCGGTTCTGCCGCACGCGGGCTACATTTTTTCAGGCCGCACGGCCTGCCGCACTCTTTCCGGTATTTGCGTTCCTGATGAAGTCCTTTTAATGGGCCCCGACCATCGCGGGGTGGGCGGCGGGTTTTCCCTTTATTCTGCCGGCGAATGGCAAACCCCGCTCGGCCAGGTCAAAATCAACACAGAGCTTTCCTCGCGCCTGCTTGAATGTTCGCGGGATGTCCATGCTGAGCCTGCGGCACACGCTTCGGAACATTCCCTTGAAGTCATCCTTCCCATGCTGCAAATCAAAAACCAGAACGTCAGCCCAGCACCCCTTATTGTGGGGACCCTGGATTTTTACCGGTTGCGCGAGGCGGCGGAGCAGATAGGTGAAATGCTTAAAAGTTATCCGCGCGATTTTTTGACGGTAATTTCCAACGATATGAACCATTATGAACCGGAGGATGTGACCCGAAAAAAGGACCGCTTCGCGCTCGACGCCATTTTGAATCTTGACGCTGATGGCCTGATGCAGGCCGCCGCCCAGCAACGCGTTACGATGTGCGGGATCGGGCCTTTGTACATGCTCCTTGTTATGAAAGACGCCCTTCGCATCAAGCGGGCGGAATTGGTAGAATATACGACAAGCGCCGAAGTATCAGGCGACACGGACAGGGTGGTGGGATATGCCGGTTTTATCTTCACATAATCATAAAATTCTTTTGGAGATCGCGCGTAACGCGGTCCGTGATTTCCTCGCGACAGGCAATCACGAGGATTATCCGGCCAAAGACCATGAGCTTCTGGCGCCGCGCGGCTGTTTTGTGACCCTGCGTGAAAATGGAAAGCTCCGGGGATGTGTAGGTACGTTCGATGATTCAAAGCCACTGGTGCAGAATGTGGCACGCATGGCCATTTCCGCGGCCACGCAGGACCATCGTTTCCATCCGGTGACCAAAGAAGAGCTGAGTAAAGTCGATATTGAAATTTCCGTGATTGGGCCGCTTGAGAAAGCGGAAACCCTGGACTCGATTGAAATTGGAAAGCACGGCGTCATGGTGCAGTACAAAAACAGGCGGGGAACATTCCTGCCGGACGTTGCCGTGGAGCGGAAATGGTCGGTGCCGGAATTCGTCATGTATTGCGCGCGTGAAAAAGCGGACCTGCACCCCGAGGAAATTTCCAAAGCAGAAATTTATCGCTACGAAGTTGAAAAGTTTAAGGATTAAAATCAGCCATCAGCGATCAGTTTGTCCTGCGAGCATCGTCGGTCCGTTCCTCTCGGAACGTCCGTCTGTACTTTCGGCATTTTTTATCTCAAAAAACGCCTGCGAGAGCTGCTCTTAAGGACAACCTGCTTGCTTCGGCTGATTTTAATAATGAGGAGATGAAGAGATGAGTAAGATTACAATTTATCAGAAGCCGACATGTACAACTTGCCGCCAGGTTTTCAACGCGCTCAAAGAAAGCGGCGTGGACTTTAACTCGGTGAACTATTACATCGACCCGCTGCCCAAGGCCAAAATCAAGGAACTCCTGAAGAAGATGGGCATCCCGGCCACGGAACTGGTCCGCAAGAAGGAAGATATTTACAAGACCCTGAAGCTTGCTGAAAAAGACCTGTCTGACGACGAGATTGTGGAGCTGATGGCCAAGCATCCGGACCTGATCCAGCGGCCTATTGTAGAGAAGGGCAGCAAGGCCATCCTGGCCCGTCCCGCCGAGCGGATCAAAGAGATACTTTAAGGGATGTGTCTTGTATGATAGGATTCCTCCCTTATGGCAAATAAGATTGAATCTCTCCGGGGCATGGATGACATTCTCCCCGGCGAAGTCGAGAAATGGCAGTGGCTTGAAGAAAAGGCCCGGATTTTTTTTCAGGGCCATGGTTTCAAGGAAATACGCACTCCTGTGCTCGAATATACCGATCTTTTTTCCCGCGGCGTTGGCGAAGGCAGCGACATTGTCCGCAAGGAAATGTTTTCCTTTGAAGACCGCGGCGGCCGCAACGTGACCATGCGTCCGGAAATGACGGCTTCGGTCGCGCGTTCCGTGATTGAAAAAGGCC
>CAZKMJ010000004.1:0-27661 GCA_964553835.1 uncultured bacterium | reverse complement strand
TTACCTGAGCCGTTGCGGCCCATAATAGCGTGCACTTCCCCGGCCTTGACCTCCAGGTTGATGCCTTTCAGAATTTCTTTTCCCGCGACCGTTGCGTGCAAATTCCTGACCGATAACATTTAACCCACCGTTCCTTCGAGTTTGAGGCCGAGCAGCTGTGTGGCTTCCACGGCAAATTCCATGGGCAGCTCCCGGAAAACCTGTTTGCAAAAACCGCTTAAAATCGAACTCATGGCCGCTTCCGCTCCGATGCCGCGCTGCTGAAAATAAAAAAGCTGGTCATCGCTGACACGCGAGATGGAAGCTTCGTGCTCCACCTGAGAAGTCGGGTTGGCAACGTCCATATATGGATAAGTGTTAGCGGAGCATTTAGAGCCTATGAGAAGCGAGTCGCACTGCGTAAAGTTACGCGCGTTCTCCGCGTTCGGGCCCATTTGCACCAGGCCGCGGTAATTGTTGATAGCATTGCCCGCGGAAATACCCTTCGAAATAATGGTGCTTCGGGTGTTCTTGCCCAGGTGGATCATCTTCGTGCCGGTGTCCGCCTGCTGATAGCCGGTGGTCAAGGCCACAGAATAAAATTCGCCGACGGAGTTGTCTCCCATCAGAATGCAGCTGGGATATTTCCAGGTAATAGCGGAACCCGTCTCAACCTGGGTCCAGGAGATCTTGGAATTATTGCCCGCGCATTTGCCGCGCTTGGTCACAAAGTTGTAAATACCGCCCTTTCCCGTTTTTGGATCACCGGCATACCAGTTCTGCACCGTGGAATATTTAATTTCCGCGTTTTCAAGCGCGACCAGTTCCACCACCGCCGCGTGCAGCTGATTGGTATCAAACTTGGGCGCGGTGCAGCCTTCCAGATAACTGACATGCGCGTTGTCTTCACAAATAATAAGGGTCCGCTCAAACTGCCCTGAGTTCTCGGTGTTGATGCGGAAATAACTGGAAAGTTCCATGGGGCAGCGCACGCCTTTGGGCACAAAGACAAAAGAGCCGTCCGAGAAAACCGCGGAATTCAGGGCCGCGAAATAATTGTCAGACACAGGCACGACAGAGCCCATGTATTTTTTTACAAGTTCAGGATATTCTTTGACCGCTTCTGAAAACGAGCAGAAAATCACGCCCGCTTCCTTGAGCTTGCCTTTAAAAGTCGTCGCGACAGAAACGCTGTCAAAAATCGCGTCGACCGCGACGTTCGCAAGCCGCTTCTGCTCCATCAAGGGAATGCCGAGCTTTTCAAAGGTGCGCTTCAGCTCCGGGTCCACTTCGTCCATGCTCTGGAGCTTTTCCGGCGTTTTCTTGGGTTCCGAATAATAAATGATGTCCTGATAGTTAATGGGTGGATAGCTGACATGCGCCCATTCCGGCTCTTTCATTTTCTGCCACTTCCGGAAAGCGTTGAGCCGGAATTCCAGCATGAACTCAGGCTCATTCTTGAACGCGGAGATTTTACGGACCGTGTCTTCGTTGAGGCCCTTGATCGTCCGGCCGGTCTCAATATTGGTTTGAAAACCATATTGATATTCACGGTTTACGAATTCGTCAATCGTGACCGGCTTTGCATTTGTATTTTTAGAATTTTCTTTGGTTTCCATATTACCCTGCCTGTTTTTCCGGGAATTTTAATGAAACTTCCGCGGATTCCAGCGCGCTCTTCATCAGCATGTCCAGCGTGATGTGTGAATAAAACTGGTTCAGGACGTCCTTGCTTTTTTCCCACAGCGGCTTGATGCCGCAGAATGAATAATGAGTGCAGGTTATTTCTTTGCGGGTGTCAGGTTCACAGAAAACGTCAAAAGTGGAACCCTCAAGCGCTTCAATGACTTCCTTGACCTTGATTTCAGCAGCAGGCCGGGCCAGCACATAACCACCGTGGTTACCGTGGACCGCGTTGACGATGCCCGCGGCGCGCAAGCTCTGGAGGATTTTTTCGGTGTAGGCAGGAGAGAATTCTTCAGCCCCGGACAACTCTTTAATGGTGCAAGGCTCGGTCTTGCCAAGTTCGGCATGCCGGGCCATATACATCAGGGCCACAATCCCATATTCAGTTTTTGTCGTAAATCGCATAATCCGCCTCGAGTTCCATTAAAAGTATACCAAGTCAGACTATTTTAGTCCAGATATGTAAGTCTATTAAATTGAATATCTTATGAATTAAATAGACGCTTTAGACCTTGGCAATAGCTGAAACTGGCGGGGGTGCGCCACTTATAGGGAAAGTCCGTACACTGGCGGGGTTTGGCAGGATGGACGGTACAACCGGTGTCCGTGAGAAAGATACAGGCCTCATCGCCCAGTTTTTTGAGCACAATCTTCTGCCGGTCCAGGACCTCACAGGACTCCTCCATAAACTCCCGGATGTCCTTTTTCAGGAAAGCAGCCATGGCCTCAGTCTCAGCCTGAGAGACATAAACATAGCCCGGCTTGCGGCAGCACTCGCCGCAGCGGTGGCATTCAAACTCCCTGTCGATTTTTTCCTGAATAGCTTTTTCGTCCATAACCGTTAGAATGGCACATTATATGACATTTGAGCTGGACAGGTTCCAAAAAGAAGCTATTGAATGGATCGACAAAGGCCATTCCGTTCTGGTTTCCGCGCCCACCGGCGCGGGCAAAACCGTGATCGCCGAAAAAGCGATTGATCACGCCCTCTCCCGAAACGAGCAGGTCGTTTATACTGCACCCGTAAAAGCGCTGAGCAATCAGAAATACCGCGACTTCCGCGCTGCCTATGGCGATGACATGGTCGGAATTCTGACCGGTGATGTTTCCATCAATCCAGACGCTCCCATCCTGATCATGACCACGGAAATTTACCGCAATTCCCTTTTTGAAAATTCCCGGCGCATTGAAAAGATTGGCTGGGTCATTTTTGATGAAGTGCATTACCTTGACGACGTTGAGCGAGGCACTGTCTGGGAAGAAGCCATTCTGTTCACGCCCAATCATATCCGTATCCTGGCGCTTTCAGCCACCGTTCCGAATGTGCACCAGCTGGCGGCCTGGATCAAAAGCATCCACGAACGCCCCATCGAAGTCGTGGAGGAATCACACCGCCCCGTTCCACTGGAATTTCTTTTTCAGTGCCAGGGCAAGATCATGACCAATCTTAAAGACCTGAAACGCGACGGCTATCTCAGCCGCGAAAGCTGGCGCGTGACATCCCGCGACCGCCGCCGCGGCATCCCCATGATGAAAGCAAGGCCCAACCGGCTTGACCATCTGGTGGAATACCTCATGGCCAATAACCGCCTGCCCGCGATTTATTTCGCTTTTGGCCGCCGCCGTACCGAATACCTTGCCGGTGAAGCCGTGCGTTTCGATCTCCTGAATGACTCCGAGCGCAAGGAAATAGTTATGAATTTCCATGAGCTCCTGGAACGCTATGACTTGAAGCATGAAAAGTCCGCGCTTGAGATGGCTCATTTAATCGAGCAAGGAATCGCCTATCATCATGCCGGTATGCTCCCCACCCTAAAAGAAGTCATCGAGCAGCTGTTCACCAAAAAGCTGATCAAGCTGATTTTTACCACGGAAACATTTGCCATCGGCATCAATATGCCGGCCAAGACTGTGATTTTTGACGAGCTGGAAAAATACTACGGCTACGGCTTCCGTATTCTCAGCCACCGAGATTTTTTCCAGATGGCCGGACGCGCCGGCCGCCGAGGCATGGACACCAAAGGCTATGTCATTGTGCGCGTGCATCCTCAGGACATCAACTTTAACGACGTGGAACGCATCCTTCACGGCCGCTATGAACCCATCGAAAGCCAGCTGAACACCGCCTACGCTACGCTCTTGAACCTCTACCGCGACCTGGGCCCCAAACTTTTTGATGTTTATCCGCGCTCCTTTCATTATTTTCAGCATTCGGGCCAGATCCGCCAGAAAGGCCTCAGCCTGATGGAAAATAAATTAAAGCTGCTCAACCTGCTGGGTCATCTTGGCGAAAAGGGGCAGTTGACCGCCAAAGGTGAATTCGCGTCTTCAGTTTTTGGATATGAGCTGATGCTTTCAGAATTGCAGGAAGAGGGTTACCTGGAAAAGCTGGATGACAGCCTGCTTGCCGTGCTCATGTCCGGATTGATCTGTGAGCCTCGCAAGGGCGACCACCCGCCTCACCTGACAGGAAAAATCGAGAAAGTCCGCCATCAGGCCGAGCATATGCACCGCAAAATCCACAAGCTGGAGTCACAGCTGCGTATTCATCCCTACACAAAGCATCCTCATTTCAACCAGGCGCTGGCCGTAGAAGCGTGGGTACAGGGCGCGCAGTTTGACAAAATTTTCAGGCTGACCCAGGCAGATGAGGGCGAAATTGTGCGGCATTTCAGGATGATCATCCAGCTCCTGCGCGAACTCGAGCACGCACACAGCACTTCGGAAGAACTCCGTGCCCGCGCTCATCGTGTGCGCATGAAAATTAATAGGGACGTCGTCGACGCTGAAAAGCAGCTCAGAACCTAGCAGTATTTTAATCCGAGGATTTCAAGGTAAGTGCGTTCTTCGCGGTCGGAAGTTTTAAGGCCGAGCTTCTTTTCAAGAGCATGAATTTCACGGGTTGAAGCTTCAATTTCGGCAAACCATCCCCGGCCTTTTAAATAGTCCAGCGTGATCAGGGCTTTTCCGGACCTATACTCTTCCCGTCTTTTTTCATAATGGCATGCAGGTTTCCAGCCCAGCATCTTGAAAATGACCGCCATATTCCTGGGGTCAACATCAGTTTCGACTTCGACCCGTTTTTTAAAGCGGCCGGCCATACGCGGCCCCTTGAAAGTCAACTTGGCCTTTTTTCCGGTCAGCCGCAGCCGCAGAATTCCCGGAACTCCCAAACGCTGCAAGCCGAAGATTTCATTTTTTTCGTGGCCGCTGGAAACCAGGCGCGCTCGCAGAGAACGGATTTTACGGCGGAAAGCCGCGGGGTCCTTGATCCGGTACTTCTGCTCAACTTCCAGATTTTTCACTGACCCGGCCTCCCCAGAGAATGCTTTTGCGAAAATCCATACCCGCCATCTTGATGGCACGGGTAAATTCAGGCGCAGCCGCACCAGCCGTCCACAACTCGACCCTGGGCTTGCCCGACTTGGCCTGTTCATCCTTCATTTTTTTCAAAAGGCCCTTTCCATGAGAATCGGCCTGCAATAAATCGTACGGCATAATAAAAATCAACGAGCCGGCTGAGGAGGCCTTGAGCCCGTCCCCCCAGACTTCAATCCGGTCAAAACTCCTGGGCCGCTTCTTGATTTCTTCGGCTGCGATCTGGGTGCTGTACAAAATTTTATGCGCGTCGAGCTCCGTGTTTACCTGCCCCGCGATTTTCAGAATTTCACGGAAGCCCGCAACTTTTCGAAGCTGCTCCAGATAAGTCCGCAGATAAGTCGCTTCGCGCGGGCTGAAGCGCGTGGAATTCAACAGACCTTCCGCGTCATACCCCATGATCTTCATGTCGAGCAACGCTTCCTTGTTCAGGCGGAAAAGCTCCTGGCGGCTGTTATCATTTACAATCTGGTCTGCTGCCCCGTTCAGGCCGCTCGCGCTCACAGCAAGAGAGATGGCGCCAACCGGAATCAGGAAAGTCGCGAGAAACACAAAACTTTTGCCACCCACACGCGCCCGGGCCATCCGGGTCAAAACTTCACGCAGGTAGGGATTACTTGTGTAAACGTCGACATTAAACTGTTTGGCAAGTTCGCGCTCGGCGGAACCCAGCACGGATTCGCCAAAACCGCTTTTCTCCCCTTCTTCTTTGGAACGAAAAAGACCGCCAATGGAACGTCCAACTTTTCCCGCGGCCTTGCCAATACCTTTTCCAGATTGAATGGTATGAGTCACCAGATTAACAAAACCGTCCGCCGTGGCTTCAACAGAAGCTGATACTCCTTCAAAAAAACCGCTGGTCTCCTCATTGCGGCGGATTTTTTCAATGACCTCAATTTCCCGAAGCAGTTTAATGAGAGGAAGGACGCCTTCCACCTCGTAGGAAGCATGGTCGGCCTTGATCTGGAACTTGAGGAAACCCGGATTGGAACTTTCCTGGGTGTTGTAAAGAAGGTAATAATCGGTTTTGGTGGGAATACGCAGGCTGAGGTCGGAAAAAGTAACCCCGGCAAGCAAAAGGCCTGGCGTGGCCAGCATCAGGATGAAACCATAGAGAAACCTGCGTTTCATAAGCCCCCTTTTTGGCGGTTATTATACCGTAAATAAGGCTAAAACCCCCAGTAAACTTTTCGTAAGATTATACCGATAGATAGGTTATTGAAAAGCAAAGAGGCTTCAATAGCTTCTATACAGTAAATGCTGCTCAACGGAGGAAATAACATGAAAAAAGTACTTCTCGTTCTTTTAGCGCTTGCTGTTATCGCGCCCACTGCCGCGTTTGCCGGAGGCGATGGCAAATGCTCCAGCTGCTGCCTTGACTTCAAGGCCAGCCCCTGGACCACTGGCACCACGTGGAGCGAAAAAGCGGTCGGTAAGCTTCAGTTTGGCATCAAGAACCTTTTTGCCGGCTGGACTGAAATCTTTACCGAGCCTAAAGAAGCGATCGACAACAAAACCTGCGTCATCCAGGGCTTTTTCCGCGGTTGCTTCAACGCCCTGATTGATGAAGTCGGCGGTGTGCTTCATACGGCCACCTTCCCGATCACGGGTCTTGATGTTCCGCTCCCTGAAGGCGGCACCAGCGTCGGTTCATAAACAAAGCTTCAAAGAAAAAGGCCGTCCCGGTTTTCCGGGGCGGCCTTTTTTGTTATCAGGATGATTTAAATCAGGCAGACTGGCGGATGACAAGCTCCGGCAGAAATTCCTTCTGAACAGGCCCCTTCACCTTTCCTTCCACAAGAGAGATCACAATGTTGACCATTTCGCGGCCCATCCGCTCCAGCGGCTGGCGGATGGTGGTCAAAGGCGGCACCACATACTTCCCTCTTTCGATACCGTCGTAACCAACAACAGCCACTTCTTCCGGGCATTTGATCCAGGATTCTTTCAGCGCCTTGAGCGCTCCAATGGCAATGTCGTCATTGAAGCAAAGCATGGCGCGAGGCAGGGTCTTTGAATTGTGGATGATGTCCATCATTTTCAGGTAGCCGTCTTCTTCAAAGAAATAATCACATTTGCGGTAGTAGGCCGGATCAAAAGTCAGCTCATTGCTGCGCAGCAGGTCCCCGTAAACCTGGAAGCGCTCGCGCGCGTCCAATGAATCTTCGTCCGGTCCCTGCAGCATGCCGATCCTGCGGTAACCGCGGTTGATCAAATGCTTGAACGCCAGTTCAATGCCGGCCTTGTTATTGCAGTAAACGATATTGGTTTTGATGCCAGGTGTGTAGTCGTTGACGATGACCACTGGCAGGTCGGAGCCGTGCATAGCTTCTTCTATGTATTTGGGATGAATGCGCCAGGTCAACAGAAGCAGCCCGTCTACTTCGTGTTCTTTAAGAATCTTTCGGCTGGGGTCCGCGTATTCCTCGTCCTTCACCATAATCATTTTCAAGTCATGCTGGCTCTGACGCAGAGCATCCACGATTCCGGACACGATGCGGGTATGATATTCACTTTTGAAAATTTCAGGTGTAAATGCTGTCAAAAGTCCGATCGTCTTCTTCATTTTTCCTTTCTACTTCCTGTCTGATACGATTCAAAACCCTGCTCGATCTTGTCCTTGTCCGGGTCAGGCGGCCTCGTATTGAGTACCGCGGTCGATACCGACCCAACACCCACCGCCGTACCTGCCGCGGCATATCCTCCCGCGCCGCCCGCGGCCCCGGCTCCTGTTGCCGCGGGCGCTCCCGCAATAATCGCCGCACCGCCTGCCGTTCCCAGTGCCGCGATAGTGCCCGCGAAAATATAAACTTTTTTCCGGTCGCTGACCGGCCCCTGATAAGGCACAGTGCCCCGTTTCACTTTCGGGTCCAGCAGCCGGTAATCCGGCCTGACACGCGTATGCACCGGCAATGCAGCCAGCGGATTGCGCTCTGCCTTTGAATCCGTAATGACGACATACGGCTTACCGGTCCGGGGATGCTCCCGCACCACCACTTTAGTTTGCGTCTGCGGCACTACTTCTCCGGCAAATACCGTTTGTGAAACCACGAGCATCATCATCAGAAAAGAGACGGCCTTCATCTCGCCCACTTCCCGTCTCTTATCGAATCCTGGATATACTGCACCAGGGCCGTAACATTGTTTTCCAGGGCCGCGTTCAGATTCACTTCAGGCCCGCCCTTCTTGGCAAAAATTTTTTCAACGTCGCTGCTGCCCTTGGACTCAAACCGGTCGATTTCATTTAAATCCGGCCCAAGGACGACCGTCTCGGTCGTAAACATGACACCCTGGCCTTTCCAGGTCACCCGGTTTTTGAACCCTTTGGCCCTCACCACCACCAGGTACGGGATGGCGTACTGCTTCAAAATTTCTGGCGTCGGTTCAGCTTCCATGAATATAAATTCATCAAAAGCCTGCTGGAACCCCTCCACCACCATGGGCGCGTAAGCCTCACCGATGTAAAAGGTCTGCGGGTCTGCCGTGGCCCCGCCCCGGTCTTTGGATTCATAGCCATAAATCGCCGGGTCCAGATACAGCGCGATACGTTCATGCACAGGGCCAACCCGCTGTTCAAAATTCGCGGACATCAGACCGGGCGCGTGGATTTTCCACCCAAAAAGCGCCGCGCAACCTGTGAAAAGCAGAACCAGACATACAGCGCGCCATGATTTAAGCATCCGGGTATTATAAATGTTCAAAGAGCGTCATGCTACATTTTGATCTTGAGCCTGCCCGGTCAATTCCCGCAGGTTCTTGAAAAGGATCTGCACAAAAGGCTGTTCCGAGTCCTTGCGCATCAGCTTCGGATAAGCCTCCATCATGCACCGTGTCTTGTCACGCCGCACGAAGACCGCGTCAAAACACAACCGCTGCCAGCCCAGAAAAACGCAGGTCACTTCCTGCAACGCCTTGGCTTCAGCCTCTGGCGCGAAAATACCGCATTTGGCCAGATTCTTGCCGGCCAGCTCAGCCAGATGAAACCCCAACACCTGTTCCGCGGCCGGGTTGATTGATTTAATCACACAATTACGGTCCAAAATGAAAACGGGGTCAGACACTGAAGCCGCAAGCTCGTGGTACAAACTTTCCGCCATTTTAAGGCTTTCACGGACTTTCCTGTGCTCCCGGATATTCCGGCTGACGCCGAGGATTTCCGCTACATTCCCTTTGCTGTTACGGATAACAGACAAGGTCACTTCCGCCCAGATTGTGGAACCATCCTTGCAGTAATATTCCAGCTCCAGCGAAGAAGACGGCTGGCTGGACGAATTGAAAAGCGCCGTAAAGGCGGACAGAGCGTTTTTAGCGGAGACAGGTAAAAATGTTTTTTCAAGGTCCATGGCGAGGGCTTCGCCCGTGCTGAACCCGGTCAATTTAACGACCGAAGGGCTGATATAAGTCAGCTTCAGGTTCATGTCCAGGGTCCAGATAACATCCGTAACATTTTCCGCAAGAATTCGGTAATGTTTTTCACTTTCCATCAGCGCCAGCTCCGCGCCCTTGCGCGATGAAATGTCCTTGATAATGCAGATGACCGCGACGGGGTCTTTGCGGTTGTCCCGGATAACAGAAGTTGAAATATCCAGTGTGTGCATGCCGTGGGCCTTGGTGAAATAATTGATTTCATGGTTCTGAACGCCGCCGGTCCATAGCAAACGCGCCAGGTTCTGTTTTTTAAAAAAATCCAGACCGCTGGCTGATATTTTCTGTCCCAAAAGGTCTGAGCCGTCCTCACTGAAAAGGTGTTGGGCCGATTCATTGGCCAGACGAACGATGCCCTCACGGTCCAGAACCAGCAGGCCGTCCGCCATGGTTTTCAGGATCTGCTCCGCGGCAAAAGAAGGTGTGATGTCCATGAAGTGCTTGCGGAGAATGCCGCGGGCCATGAAGCAGCAGAAAATCAGGACAGCCAGGTATCCGAATGGATAAAGAGGAACCCCATAGGCCGCCAGATAGTCCACGGACCCCAGGTAGGCAATCGCAAAACCCACCAGGAAGGTTTTGAAGCGTTTGGTATTGGCCTTGTATTTATGGTGGCACATCCACAGCATACGGAAACTGGCCGCCATGGCCCCGAAAAAAAATACCAGAAAAAAATAAGTGGCTGGGCCATAGTGGGAATAGTAGCCCCAGAAATAATAGCGTGCCCCCATCAAGAATGAGCTGCCACCCCAGATACAAACCAGAAAAATCTCGGAGACCAGGAATGCCAGAAAAATTTCAACCGTTCTTTTACTCAGGCGCCGTGCGGCTGTGAGGACGAAAAAGTAAAAAATGCTGGGAATGAAAACGACGAAAGAATTAGCGGTCCGGAGCCAGAACAAGGCGGTGTGAATGTCGCCGGCAAGATAGACAAAAAAGAAACTGAAAAGCCAGCCGGCCGAACACGTGGTCAGGAGCAGGAAAGCACGGCCCAGCGAGGAGCATTTTTCCCTGAAAACCATCACAAGACCCAGGATAAAAATGGACACACCTGCGGCGAGCGGCGGCCACGCGTAAAAATTCAACCCGTAGGTTCCCATGTTCAAGCCCGGGTTATGGTTTCAGTTACTTATTTTAAGCCTTTCCTAAAATATAACCTCCCTTCCTTATGAATGCCAGCCTCCGCAGTGAAAATTGCCCGTTCCGGAGTTTTTTCAGTGCTTTAAGAAGTAGGCCGGAAAAATGCCGGTTTTTTGCAGGCGGAAAACTCGTGTGCTACGTTTTGATCAACAAGCGAGGTTGGTTTGAAATTCGGAAGGACACAAAAATTTTTGATTGCGGGACTCCTGATAAGCGCGCAAAGCGCATGGGCAGCGCCCCAAAATCCGGCCCGCACCGGCATTGCCTCCTGGTACAGCGAAACCGATGCTTACATCAACAAACACACGGCCAATGGCGAAATCTTTGATGACACACGACTGACCTGCGCGGCCTGGGACTACCCTTTTAACACATATCTGGAAGTTAAAAATCTCGAAAACGGTAAAACAGTCATCTGCAGAGTCAATGATCGCGGGCCGTCAAAACGGCTGAAACGCACTGTAGACCTGACCAAAACCGCGTTCAAGAAAATCGCGAACCCTAGAAAAGGGCTTATCACGGTTAGCGTCAGGGTTGTGCCGCTGAAGGGAAGAAAATCGATGACTCGATTTAACGCTGGTTTGAAGAAGAGCCCCCGCCTTGTGATTCCAGGGCGGTTTGCAAAAACTGATTGAGAAGGTCCTTGCCTTTCATTTTCCTGTAGTCCGTTGTCCCACCCTGCTGCTGTTGCTGATACCCTGAGCCATATTGATTTGTTCCTACAGGTGCGTTCGGGTCTACATTTCCCTGCTGTTTTTTCTTGATCAAATCCGTGAGCACCTGCTGGCCTTTGCCCATGGCAAGCTTGCTTGCGATATAGGAAATGTCCGGAACCAGGGAAAATTTGGGGCCTGGAGCCTGCACAAGCGGAATTTGCAGCTGTCCCTGCGCGTCCATAAGGTACTGCAGCTCATTAAGACTGCGCGCCAGAGCGGCGGACAATTCCGCGTCCATGATCAGCACAGCACTCATCTGAATACCTCCCAACAAGCCGATCCGGCCGGAAGCAAGAAGGGCAAAAGAATCGGACTGAATCAAGACATGATCAAAAAAGACGCTGCCCTGCTGGACCAGAAGAGGAATCTGAACGGGATTAAAAACGGTGTCCGGATTTTCAAGCCGCTGGCGGTATTCTTCAGAAAGATTTTTATCCAGGCTTTTGCCGACTGCCGGAAGCATGGAAATTTTCTTCAGGATTTCACGTAAAACATTCATATTACGAAGCACCAGACCGCGCAATTCAAGATTTCCATCGCCGGTAAGTGTTTGAGCCATGGCAACCGTGCTACCGCCCTGCGCGGAGCCGCGAAGGTTGCCGGCAAAATTCCCTTCCAGATGAGGATCTCGATCTGAAACCGGGGGAATCCATTCTGAAAAATTCATCTGGGAGACAGCGGCCTGAAACTGCATCTGGGAACTGGCACCTGTCTGCGATTTACCGGAAATCTCAATACGACCCTGTCCCATACTTCCAGACAGGTTCTGCAGCGTGATATAGCCGGGCGTAAAAGTGGCATCCATGACAAGGTTTTCAAGCGGCAGCGGCATGCTTCCGGTTTTGATACTGCCCTGCTGGAGGTGCATATCGGCATCCATCTCTGTAACTTTGCCCGCGCTGACTTTCAACCGGTTGATACGGGATTCAAGCTGACCAGTCATACCCCGGGCAATGCCCACTTTTTGAAGCATGGGGAATGATTTCAGAAGTTCAACAGGATCGGTGCGAGAAAGATCAATTGAAGCCGTAAAATTTTCCAGAACTGCGCCACTTTCCTCCGGAACAAGCCTCAGCTTGCCATCTATCCCCAGGTTCTGGCTGTCACTGAAAACCGCGGCGCGCGCATCCAGACTGAGCGGTCGCACCGGAGAAATATCCTGAACAACAATATCGATGTCACGAACCCGAATGTCCGCGGGATTTGCCTGGTCAATGTAATGAAGGGTCCCCTTCTTGATCTTGATTAAATCTACCAGGAATGAAAGCGCAGCAGCCGGCGGCGTTTCCCGCTGCGCGGTTTTTGCTTCAGGTTCTGAAGGCGCCTGTTCCTGAAGCGCAGGCTGAGAACTTGCAACGCTTGTTGTTTCCATAGGCGGAGTCAATTCCACGATCCTGCCTGCGGGGTTTCGGGTCAGTGTCATTTCAGGATTTTCAATAATGACCGAAGAGACCTGCAGCTCCTGATGAAGCAGCGGCATGGGGCTGACCTTGATGGCCGCGGAATTCAAACGCAGGAATTTTTGTTTGGATGGTGCCTGCTGATAAAGAGTCAGCCCCTGAATGTCCAGGGCGAGTCCTTCATGCCAGCCCAGTTTGATTTTTTCAAGTTCGATTGGCCGCCCAAGTGACTTTTCGAGCTTCTCCGTGATCAAGGGTCTGTAACGGTCGGCATCAAAAGTCAGAACAAAAATTGCGAGCGCGGCGGCAACAAAAAGAAAAAGGCCGAGGATAGTGAGCCAGAAAATGCGCGCGAATTTACCTGGCGATTTGTGGAAGATCTCGTCCATAGGTCCTAGGCAACAAGGCGGTCAACTTTGGCCGCGCAGATAAAATCGTTTTCAGAGAGCCCTTTGATCGAATGTGTCCAGTACCGCACAGTGCATTTCTTATATCCAAACTCGATCTCGGGATGATGGTCTTCGCGGTGCGAAATCCACGCGGCCGCGTTCACGAAAGAAACAGTCTCGTAATAATTTCTGAAATTGAACACACGGACGAGCAAGCCTTTTTCAAGGCCCCAGCCGGGAAGCTGTTTCAGGCGCTGTTCAACCTGCCCCTGTTCGAGCGGCTGGGTACCGCCTTCGCAAGGCTTGCATTTCTGTTCACTGAGTTCCATGGTGCCCTCCGTGATTGTTAATTGCCGTGATAGGCCATGAGCCAGCGGATGGTGCCGCTTTCGGAGCGCATGAAAACACTGTTGGTCACAGGCCCCTTATTTGTATAACGGACACCGCGCAGCAAGCTTCCGCTCGTAATGCCCGTGGCCGCGAATACGCATTCTCCGCGCACAAGGTCCTTCAAATGATAAACTTTTTCTGACCGCAGTTTTCCTTTGACGTCCGCGATCTGGGCTTGAAAATCACCCCGCAGGCATTTCACGGCGCAAGCCGTGATTACGGCCTCAGGCGCGCCTCCCACCCCCATCAGAAGGTCGATACCGCTTTCCGGCAGGCACGCCGCAATAGCACCTGACACGTCGCAATCCTGGATCAATTTGATGCGTACGCCCAGCTTGCGCATTTCAAGGATCATTTTCTCATGGCGGGGACGGTCCAGAATGCAGACCATGATCTGGTTCATTTTTTTGCCCAGCGCCCTGGAAATTTTTCTGAGATTGGCCTCAACCGGATCTTTGATGTTCAGCTTGGTCTTGGACGCGATCTCAGGTCCGTACGCAAGCTTGTTCATATAATACTCGCCGGTCTCAAAAAGACTTTTCTCTTCCCTAACGCTCAATGCTTCAGGTCCTGAAGTCACGGTTGGGCGCGTGCCTTCTATCGGGTCTACCGCGATTTCATAGATCTTGGAATTTTTCTTGGGGCCTTTACCCACAACTTCGCCCGCGAAAAGACCGTAGCTGTCGTCTTTCTTGCCCTCTCCAATTACGATCCGCGCACGGAAATCCAGGCGGTTCAGGCGTTCGCGCATGGCCTCGGTTGCTTCCTTGTCCGCCGCGATCTTGTCACCACTTCCCACCCATTTCGATGCCGCAATCGCCGCAACCTCGGTCACACGGACCAGGTCCATGTTGATATTGCGCATCCCGGGCTCGCCTGAGCTCATGCTTCGATCTGGTCCTGCATTTTGGAGATCAGGTCATTCATCTGCTTGATCAAGTAGTCGGGAAGAAGGTCTTCATGCTCCAGCTCGCGCTTGGCGCCGCCCAGAACCATGATTACGCGCTTGATGGCCGCGTTGCGCCGGCTCTTGCGCACTTCGGCGGGGTCCTTGGCTTCTTCGTGATTGATCAGAATCTGTTTAACAAGCCCGCGCACTTCCTTGGGTTCTTTAGCCGAAGACAGCACGGCTTTGCGAAGGTCGCGAAAATCCTGCGGCTGAATCTTGGGATTCTCCTTGGCAAGCCTCAGCATGTTAACGGATTCATAATGAGGAACAAGCGCAGGCTTGGTTTCATCCAGACCTTCCTGGCTGATAATGGCGGGTTCTTCTTTTTCCAGGAAATAGTAGGACTTCAGGAGCTTGGCCGCCGTGGTTTGCTTGATGCCAACCTCTTTCAGGCAGTAGGTCTCAAAAGTCAGATAACCCCATTGCTTGAAGAGCTTGTCTTTCTGGACTGCGAACAGGCATTGGCCCAGTTCAATCCAGGAGGCTTTATGTCTTTTCGCGATTTCAACGGTCTTTGAACGGAGGGCTTCACCGCTGGCGGAAGCCGGGTTTTCTAGGTAAGGGGCTTTCAAGATAAATTCCTTTCACAAAATTGCGTTTAGAAGAGCGGCTATTCTGCACTAAAAAACGCGATTCGTGAAGGACAATTTCGGTGGATCAGCCGGCTTGAGGCATCGCGGCTCCGGCCGCGGCCTGGGAAAACTCCCCAGCCATGATTTCAAGCTCCTCAAAAAGCTGGTCGGTCGAAATACCGATGTCTTTTTCGTCCTCATCCGTCCAGACACCAAGCTCCTTAAGCGCTTCAATCTCTTCGAGCAGTTCATTCTCATTTATTTCCGCCGGTTTCGCCACAGAAACCATGACAGGTTTTTCAGGGATAACCACCGCGGAACTTTTCGCCTCAGGTTTTGCTGTTTCAACTTTTGGCATTTCGGCTTTTACCATGGGCTTCGGCTCCGCAACCAGCGGCTCCACATGCTTAGGGCGCAGATAAAACCAGCACAGCGCCAGACCGAACACCAGAACACAGGCAGGCACAACAAACACTGAAAAAGAAAATGGCGCTGGACGCCCCAGCCCAAGGATCCGTTCCTCAACCGAACGTTTGAAATTTTTCCGGATTTCCTGCGGCACCTGCTTTTCACGCAGGCCACTCAGACCTTTCATCAGGTCCTGGTCCAGCTTTTCGAACTCTTTATTGTCCACGGTTAACCTCCGCTCCAGGCATCCACTGCCGGAGACTTTTTTTCATTTTTTGACCGCCCTGCCACAAATGCGCCTTGACCGCTCCAACGCTCAGATCCAGCGATTCCGCGATTTCCTCAAGGCTCATGCCTTCCAGGTAACGCAGCGCGCAAACACCTTTCTGCTGAAACGGCAGCTTGTCCATGGCCTCGCGCACCGCGGCCTCCATTTCACGGTCCATCAGCTGCTTTCGGGAATCCGGTAATCTGGATTCCAGGTTCTGCACCGGGTCCTTTTCTTCCGTTTCCCCGCCCGGCGCCCATCCGAAAAAATTCCGGGTCTTCTTTTTCCTCAAAACATCCTTGCACTGGTTGATGACAATGCGCACCAACCATGTGGAAAATTTGCTGCCGCCCTTAAACGAACCCAGCGCCTGATAGGCCTTCACAAAACTTTCCTGCGCCGCGTCGCGCGCGTCTTCCATATTTCCAAGGAACGAATAAGCTGTGTGAATCGCTTTCTCTTCATAGGTCTCCACGAGCCGGGAAAAGGCCAGTGTATCTCCCTGTTTTGCGCGTGAAGCCAGCGATTCAGGATCAATTCCTGCGTCGGCCACCCGGTCTCCCCCCATTTCCCTGTCCCTGCTGAGGACCTCTGCGCGCGAAACCCTGCTGTCCCGGTCCTTGTTGATTTCCAGATCCTGGACCTTTTCTGAAATTCTGCTGCCTTGAACCTTCCTGGAATCCGGGTCCGGGGCGCATGCCCTGCTGCGGACCAGTCTGATTGATCATGGGACGGTTCTGTATTTCCTGCCGCGGTTCACGCCGCAGCTGCTGCTGTTGCTGAAGCTGTTGAGGATGCGGCTGGCGCTGGCCCATTTCTTCGCGTTTTTCCTGCAGCTGCTGACGGATTTCCCCTGGCCCGTTTTGTCCCTGCCCCTGCCGCTGCAAACGTTCCTGCCCCCGCTCCAGACCACGCCCTCTCATTTCATGCATACGGTGGACATTCTCTTCAAAACGCGGATGCTTTTCGGCGAAACGCTGGTAGCGCTCGGGATTTTCTTGTTTGAATTGCTGGAATTTCTGGATCCGCTCCCCCATAACTTGATGGAATTTTTCCGGGTTTTCACGCTGCATGTTCCGCAGCTTTTCAACCCGGTGCTCCATGACACGTTTTTTCATGCCTTCAAATTTTTCAGGATTTTGAGATTGGGCTTCGCGGAAGCGGGACTTGATGTGCTGCTTGCGTTCATTGACGAGACGCTCAAAGGCCTGCGGATCCTGTTCTTTGAGCTGGCGCAGACGGGCCAGGCTGGGGTTTGAGGAGGCGTTTTCCTCGGCGTGGGACAGCCCGGCTCCGCCTGTCGCCAAAGCGAAAAATAGGAGCAGAAAGAATACTTTTCTCATGCCAATTAGACGCAAAAGCGCCCCAAAGGTTTAAGTCTTTTTGACGGGATAATAATCCATATCCTCGAGGGGAGGGCTGAAAACCGCATAGGCCAGGACCGCTTTTTTGCCTTTATTTTCAACCCAGTGAACAGTGCCGCGCGGGATTTCCTGCACGTCCCCTTCGCGGATTTCATGGCCGCCAACTTCATAATGAAGAACAGCTTTGCCTTTCAGGATGACAACGGTCAGATCGTGATCGCGGTGAGTATGGGGCTCTTCCCAGCCATTAAGGCGGATAAAAAATGAGCTTGAGCCCTTTGTGTTACGGATCAGCTTTTTAGCAATTGGGGCTTTTTGTTCTTCCTCAGTCCAGACAGGTTCAGGGACCCATCCTTGCGGAGTTAAAACACGGCTTTCAGCGGCGCGTGCCACGGGAAGAAAAAGAAGGAATAAGAGAGACAGAATCAGGGTTTTTTTCATAAAAAAAAAGGGGCGGGGTTTTGTGCCCCGCCCCTCTTTTGGAAATGCTTACTTATCGAAATTCACTCCGTTATCCGGAAGCGGAACGTCAACCGGAATCAGGAAAGTCACAAGGTGAACGGCGCCGCCGATGATATTGAGCGGGGCATCGATCAGGCCTTTTCCAAAACCGGACCATGCGTTCTTACCTTCAGCCGCATAACGGTGCGGTTCATAGAAAATATCCAGACCGCCAAGCAGCAGGTTTTTGAAACCGAAGTTAAACTTGCCGACGACCTGCTCGGAATAAGTCTTCTGTTCCGTCCAGGGGCTGGCCGCCATGCCCATCGCGGGCATCATCAGAATGGCAAGCATTAATAAAGCGAGAACTTTCTTCATGACTCCTCCTCGTTGTCGCAAATGCCAGCTTCATTACCAGCATTTGTAAGGGTTATTCTTACAGCCAATGTATCGGCCGTGTAAAGAAACCCTTTAACCCTTGGGCTGGACTGCCTTTTCAAGGGCTCTCTGGCGAGTCTGTTCCATTTCATACCGCTCCCGGGCGTTTTTTTCCCTGAGGGGCTGTATCTTTTCAAGCGCCTTCTGGATTTCCTTATTGTGCCGCTTCTCAGCCTGCTGGATTTCTTCCTTCAACCTGGCCATTTCAGCCTTGTCATTATTTTTGGCCGCTTCCCGGCGCTTAAGGCGTAAAGGCCGTAGTTCGGCACGCATGGCCTTCTTTTTGTCACGTATGTCATTGTAGCCCTTCGCCAGCTCCGCGTCCCCCGACTTAACTTTATCGCGCAATTCCTTATAATTGGGGTCCGACTCGGCCTGCTCGGGCGGAGTGGGTTTCTTGGCAAAAGCGGTGGAAGACACGGTTAAAAAAACAGCCATAAAAAAGACAGTGATCTTTCGGGACATACCAGCCTCCTGTTTTAACGGTATAAAGTGCTTTCAAAAACCTGATCATTCAGCGCCACGCCAATGACATTCTCCATGACTTCATAAAGCATGACCTCATTGGTCCTTTTAAGGTTCTCGCCAATCGCAGTGACAAACCCCGGCTCAAAAGCCAGGTACTCCACACGCAGGGCATGCTCGACTTTTTTGTCGATCAGCTTGCGGAAGGACTCCATCTCGCGCTTGTTCTCCTTGATGATGACAAGCCTCGAAGTCTTGAGCTTACGAGAAAGTGTATCGACTTTTTTCAGCGCAATTTTACCGCAGTCGATCCAGAGCTCAGGCACGCCATGGTCGCCTGGGATGACAAGGTCGGGCTTGTAATGCATGTCGACGCTTTTTTCAATTACCAGTCGCGGGTCGTAATAAAGAAGGAAGGCCAACAGCTTCATGACCACATGAGCGTGGGACTCAGTGATGTCCTTGACCACAATCATTTTCTCGCGGACCTTGGGTTTTAAAGGAAGTTCCGCTCGCAAGTCAAACGTGTATTTTTCAATCACAGGTTTGCGAAGAGGGCTGACCCTCTGAGGCCGCAGGCCGAAGAATTTAAATCCGCGACACCGCAGACACAAGGAAAATTCATAAATTCAAATATCTTCTTAACTGCGGTGCAATTTTATCGCGGGTCCAGGGCGGATCAAACACCACTTCCACATTCACTTCCCCAATACCCGGCACCGTGGAAACCTTCCTTTTGACGTCCTGCCTCAGCCAGTCACCCATGCCGCAGCCCGGCGCGGTCAGGGTCATCCGGATTTCAACTTTCTTTTCTGCCTCATGGACATCGCAGCGGTAAACCAGGCCAAGATCCACAATGTTGTGCGGGATTTCAGGATCATAGCATGTACGCAGCTGATCCCAGACCAGCTCTTCCATGCTTTTTTCCTTGCCGGTGGAATCCACCATGGAAGGCGGCGGAGGCGGTTCCTTGCCTATTGCGTCAGCGTCCTTGCCGGCGATGCTGGCCATCTGACCGATCTCGGTCACCACAGTGAAAGCGCCGCCCAGCGACTGCATAATGGTCAGACTGGTGCCGCCAAAGAGCGTAATCGATTTCCCACTGGGAATTTCAACAGCCTCGCATTCCCTTCTCAGGATGACGTGTTCGCGGGTTGTTTCCGTACATACCTCCAGTGCCAGGGCTCGTAGGTCGTGTCCTTTTGGCCCCGGGGATAGGACATTTCAAAACCAAATTCCTTGGCGCGCTTCTTCAGCCATTCAAACTCCGGCAGCTTTTCAAAGCTTTCCACAGTCTGGCCTTCATCGTCACCATTGATGCCATAGGCATTGATGAAATCAATGGCCTGGCGGTCAGGATTACCATGCTCACTGTGCCCGGGCAGCGCCACCCAGCGATTGGTTTCCTTGATAGAATAACCATGCTTGGGCATATAAAAAACAAAAGTGTAAAGCTGATACGCGGGCGAACGGTAACCAGACTCCACCAGCAATTGTTTTTGAAGATCAGCTTGCATAGCACCCATCATCAACCGGAATGCGTCATAAGTTTCCTTGGGCAGGTACTGCTTGTCTATGGAAACAAAACGCCCGTCTTTTTGAACTACCTGATTAACAACCGGCTCAAGCGGGATGTTCGCTGCCGGAAATTTTCCACCCGGCTTGTAATTGCGAAGCATGTCGAGGAACTTTTTCTGCTCGGCATCCAGCCCCTGATAAAGCTGGTCAAAATTAATCAGGGGCGCGCTGCCTTCCGCTTTTTTGGCCGGGACCCAGGTCTGCCATTGCGCCAGGATCTTGTCGACCGTCTGCCGATCACGCGCGCTAAGTTTGTCCTTCTTGCCGCAAGCAGTTAAAGTCAACGCGAGGACCAGAAACAGAGTCAGGATTTTTTTCATGTTCACCACTCGATGGGTTTGCGGTCGCGGTAAAAGCCGCCCGTCAGGTCCTGGCCGGCTTCCGCAGCAAGCCAGGTCACCGTGTCCGCTCCCTGTTCCACGGTGCGTGTCGCGCCCGGCCCGCCCATGTCGGTCTTGACCCAACCAGGGCAAACCGAATTCACGGAAACACCGGAGCGCTTGAGTTCAAAAGAAAACATGCGCGTCAACGCGTTAAGCGCGGTTTTGGAAAGGCGGTAGGCGGGGTAGCCGCCTTCCATTTCAGAAAGCTGCCCCATTCCGCTGGACATATTGATGACACGTCCTTTCTTTTTAATCAGAAAAGGAGCCATTGCCTGGGTCAGACGCAGCGGTCCATAGACATTGGTCTGGAAAGTTTTTTCCGCGAGATCAACGCTGGTTTTAAGGACAAGCGCGGTGCCGGTGGATTCCTTATCCAGAAAAACGCCGGCATTGTTGACCAGAACATCAAGGCCTGACGGATATTCCTTTGACATGAACTCCAGAAATGAATCAATGCTGGAAGGTACGCTGACGTCAAGCGGATGCACACGAACATCCAGACCTTCCTTTTTCAGAAGGTCCCCGGCCTGCATGCCTTTGACCTGATCACGTGCCGTCAGGATGACATGAAAGCCATTTTTCGCGAGCTGCCGGCAAATCTCAAGGCCGATGCCTTTGTTGCCGCCCGTTACTACAGCGGTTTTTTTATCCATGGTTTATTTTAGAACGGATTACTTCTTTTTGGAGGAAGATTTTTTCGCGGGAGCCGCGCTGTGCTCGCGTTCGGCAAGATAGGCCAGCACATCCTTGATCAGGATGATGCTCAGCGGCCTGCCGGCTTCGTCGACCACAGGCACATGGCGAAAACCGCCCATGGCCATTTTATTGACCACGAAAGCGATCGGGTCGTCCGCTTTCACAAACTCAGGATTGGGCGTCATGACGTCATCGACCGTGACTTTGGACATGTCCTTGTACTTACCGGCCACTTTCCACAGAATGTCGCGATTGCTCAGAATCCCGACCAGCTTCTTCTTCTGATAGACCACAACGCAGTTCTTTTTCTGCTCCTGAAAGATCTTGATGACCTTGTCGATTTTGTCAGACGGCGAAGCCACCAGCAGGTCTTCGCCCGTAATGAGTTCCGAAATGGGCGCGGACATCATGGCGTCCTTGATCAGGTCATGCTTTTTCTTCGGAATGGGAGCATGATGCAGCGTGTGCAAACACTGCGCGCAGCGGTCTTCACCTTCAATATTTTCAAAATTGCAAGCGGGGCACTTCATGATTTCACCGTCCAGGTTTCCGCGCCGTAAAGAAGGTCCTGCAAAGTCCCCTTGCCGCGCTTTTTGGATGCTTCGGTGATCTGGTTCTGCATCATATCGTTGTAAGTCGGTTTTTCGATGGCGCGGAAGACACCAAACGGAACCGGCATTTCCGGATAGGTCATCTGTGTCAAAAGGTACGAATAATGCGGGGTCGGACTCTTTTCATCATGAATAATCAGGCCAGCATTTTCACCCGCCTTGTAATCGACCACTTCCGGCTTCAGGCCGCTGAGCTTCACAGCCTTGTTCTTTTCCTTGCCGAACACCAGCGGCTTGCCGTGTTCCAGGTAAACCATGCGGTCTTCGCGAGTCTCACGGCCAGTAACAGGGCCAAATGCCTTGTCATTGAAAATGACGCAGTTTTGATAAATTTCCACGAACGAAACACCTTTGTGCTTCATGGCGCGTTCCATAATCATGCCCATATGAATGGGATCGGTATCGAGCGTGCGCGCGATAAATGTGGCTTCAGAAGCGATCGCAATGCAAAGTGCGTTGATCGGGTAATCAATCGAGCCCATGGGCGTGGACTTGGTAACTTTACCGAATTCCGAGGTCGGCGAGTACTGTCCCTTGGTCAGACCGTAAATCTGGTTATTCACAAGCAGGATGTTAAGATCCACATTGCGGCGCATGCAGTGCACAAGATGGTTGCCGCCGATAGAAAGGCCGTCACCGTCCCCTGTCACGACCCAGACCGACAAGTCGGGGTTGGCGCATTTCAGGCCGGAAGCGATCGTGGTCGCGCGGCCGTGAATGGTGTGGAAACCATAGGTGTTCATGTAATAAGGAAAGCGGCTGGAACAGCCAATACCGGAAACAAACACATACTTTTCCTTGGGAAGATCAAACTTGGAAAGAGTTCTCTGCGCGGTGGCCAGAATGGCGTAGTCGCCGCAGCCAGGGCACCAGCGGACTTCCTGTCCGGACACAAAACTTTCTTTTGTATAAGGAAGCGGAGACGGTGTCTGTGAAGGCGCTTCGGGGCTCATAAAATCTCCTTCAATTTCTTGACCACTTCATGGACCTTGAATGGCTGACCCTGGATTTTGTTCAAACCAATAACATTGACGCCGGGAAACTGGTTGCGGATAAGCATGGCCAGATGGCCTGAATTGAGGAAAGGGTTGATGTAATGAAGGTGCGCCTGGGCAATCGAAGCCTTGGCATCCAGGAATTCCGACACGGCCTGATAAATAGGCCCGTAAGTTCCGCCCCATCCAAGCACCAGCAGCTTGCCGGATTTCGCGCCGCGGACTTCGAGTTCCGGAATGAAATTGGCGATTTTTTTAACTTTGTCCGCGCGGAAATTGTGCATCTTCTGATTGTTGTCCGGATCGTAGTTCACGTTGCCGGTCATATCCGATTTTGAAAGGCCGCCGATTCGGTGCTCAAGACCCTTGGTGCCGGGAATGGCCCACGGACGCGCCAGCGTATCGGGATTGCGGGAATAAGGCATGTAGCCTTCCGGACCCGCGGTAGTCGGATGTTTGATTTCAATTTTAGGAAGCTTTGCAATTTCCGGAAGCTTCCAGGGTTCGGAAGCGCTGGAAAGATAACCTTCGGAAAGATAAATTACCGGGACCATATGGGTCATGGCAATGCGGCAGGCTTCAACCGCCATGTCAAAACAGTTGGCCGGTGTGCTGGGCGCGACAATACAGACCGGCGATTCGCCGTTGCGGCCGAACATGGCCTGAAGCAGGTCGGTCTGTTCTGTTTTGGTCGGCATGCCTGTGCTGGGGCCGCCGCGCTGCACGTCGATGACTACAATCGGAAGCTCAGCCATGACCGCGAGATTTAGAGCTTCGGACTTGAGGCACAGGCCCGGACCGCTGGTACCCGTCACAGCAAGGTCGCCGCCGAAAGCGGCGCCGATAGACACGCCAATGGCCGCTATTTCGTCTTCAGCCTGAAAAGTTTTGACGCCGTAATGCTTGAAGCGAGACAGCCCTTCAAGAATCGAGCTGGCTGGAGTGATGGGATAAGAACCGTAAAAAAGAGTCTTGTTGGCAAGCAGCGAGGCCGCGACAAGTCCGATGGCCGTGGCTTCATTACCCGTGATCTTGCGGTAAGTGCCGGGCTCAAGCTTGGTCTGTGCCACTTGATACTGTGTCGTCAGAACTTCAGCAATGTCCGCGTAATTGTAACCGGCCTTGAGCGCCGCAATGTTGGCGTTCATGATTTCCGGCTTCTTGGAAAATTTCTTTTCGATCCACTGTACCGTGTGGTCCAGCTTGCGGTCGTACAGCCAGAACATCATGCCCAGCGCGAAAAAGTTTTTGCAGCGGTCCACTTCCGTGATCTTGATCGGGTGATCCTTGAGCGCGTTGCGGGTCAGGTCGGAAAGCGCGACTTTCAGCACCTGGAAATCTTTCAGCGTGTCATCGGTCAGCGGATTGGTTTTCAGGTTGGCCTTGCGCAGGCCGATTTCCGTGAACGCGTTTTCATTAATGATCATCAGCCCGCCCTTTTTTACAGTAGCGATGTTCATCTTGAGCGCGGCCGGATTCATGGCCACAAGCACGTCAGAAATGTCGCCGGGCGTGTAAATCACAGACTCGGAAAACTGGATCTGGAAACTGGAAACGCCCGGAAGCGTACCGGCAGGGGCGCGAATCTCGGCCGGGAAATCCGGCAGGGTCGAAAAGTCATTGCCCATCACAGCCGTGGTGTCGGCGAACTGGTCGCCGGTCAGCTGCATGCCGTCGCCAGAGTCACCGGCAAAGCGGACCGTAATCGCGGGAACCTGTTTTCTGATTTTCGCGTCCGTCATTGCTCAGCCCCCCTCCGCCGATTCCATGATCTGATTCGGCACAGGCGGGAGGTTAAGGACTTCCGCGGGATAAAATTCTGCGAGGAAACGGATGAGCGTGCGCACGGAAATAACGTTCACAAGCTCCCCTTTTTCGTTCACGAGAGGAATATGATAGAAACGGCGTCTTCCCATGACGTCAATGGCTTCACCCACCGTATCCTGCATTGTGAGGCAGACGGGCATGGGCGTCATGTAATCGCGAACCGGAAAACTCCAGTTGGTTTCTTTGCCAAGAATCTTTTGCACCACGTCGGTTTCGGTAAAAATTCCAACGGGCTTTTTTTTCTCGGCCATGACAATGTAGCCGGCTTTGCGTTCCTGCATCAATTTAATGGCTTCGCCGACGGTAGTGGTGGGAGGGGCCTGCACCAGACGGGGGTTTACGATCTGATAAATCTTTCTTTCAGACAAAAGCGTGTCTACTGACTTCGCTGACGACTTTTTTTCTGCCACTTTGAACTGCCTTTCTTATGGAAAATGATTATATCCTTTTTCCAGAAAAAAGCAAAAAAAGTTTAGGCGGGAAAATTCGTAAATCGAGTATCCAGCTAGATTAAAAGCTATTGCTGTCCGCGAAGGGCGGAGCCGCGGGCAGAGGTCTTGCGCTCGTTTTCGGTCAGATAGCGTTTGCGCAAGCGGACGTTCTTGGGCGTGATTTCCACAAGCTCGTCGTCTTCAATGAAGTCCAGGGCGAATTCCAGTGTCATTTCACGGGGTGGAACAAGCTGGATGGCTTCGTCCGTACCGGTAGAACGCATGTTGGTCAGCTTCTTTTCACGAATGGCGTTCACAACCAGGTCATTCCCCTTGTTGTTCACACCCACAATCATGCCTTCATAAATTTCGTCGCCAGGCCGCGCGAAAATTTCGCCGCGGTCCTGCAGGCCCCAAAGCGCGTAAGCCACAGCCTTACCGTTGTCCTGGGAAACCAGCACACCCGACTGGCGTTCGGGCAGCTCGCCTTTGAATTTCTGATATTCGAAAAAGTTCTGGTAAAGAATACCGGTGCCGCGGGTCATGGTCATGAATTCACTGCGGAAACCGATCAAGGCGCGGGAAGGAATCAGATATTCCAGCCGGACCGTTCCCCCAACCGTGCTGTTGGACATATTTTTCATTTCAGCCTTGCGTGAACCAAGCGCCTGCATGACCGCGCCCTGATAGGTGGGCTCAACTTCGACCACAAGTTCTTCAACAGGCTCAAGGATCTCCTTGTCGATTTCTTTCAAAATCACGCGCGGGCGGGAAACTTCAAGTTCGTAGCCTTCTCGCCGCATGGTTTCAATCAGAATAGAAAGGTGGAGTTCGCCGCGGCCCGAAACCTTGAAACGTTCGCCGCCTTCAACTTCTTCAATCTTGATACCGACGTTCATCATGGCTTCGTGTTCCAGGCGTTCGCGGATATGGCGGGAAGTCAGGAAACGGCCGCCGTCCTTGCCGCAAAGAGGACTGGTGTTGTGCGAAAAGTTCATGGAAATTGTGGGTTCGTCAACCTTGATCGTGGGCAGCGCCTGCGGATTGTCCGGATGAGCCAGGGTCTCACCTACTTTAATATCGTCGATGCCCGCGATCGAAATGATGTCACCGGCTTCGGCGCTTTGCGCTTCCGTGCGTTTGAGGCCGACGTATTTCAAAATCTTTGTAGCTTTGCCGCGGACGATCGTGCCGTCGCGCTTGACGCAAACCATGGAATCACCCTGTGAAATTTTACCGTTAGTGATGCGGCCGATCGCGATGCGCCCGACATAAGAATCGTAATCGAGCATGGTGATCAGCATCTGGAAATTCTGGTCCGGGTCGGCGATGGGCGGAAGCACGCGGTGAAGAATGGTTTCCAGAAGCGGCTTGATGTCGGTGCTGGGATCCACCAGATCAATTTTCGCGATGCCGTCCTTGCCGGAAGCGTAGACAATCGGAAAGTCCAGCTGCTCGTCGGTGGCGTTTAATTCACAGAAAAGGTCAAAGGCCATGTCCACGACTTCCTGGGGACGGGCGCCGGGGCGGTCAATCTTGTTCACAACCAGGATAGGTTTTAAATGGAGTTCAAGCGACTTTTTAAGCACGAACTTGGTCTGAGGCATGGGACCGTCAAAAGCATCTACTAATAGAAGGACGCCGTCCACCATGCGCAGGATGCGTTCGACTTCAGAGCCGAAGTCAGCGTGACCAGGGGTATCAACGATATTGACCTGGACGTCCTTGTATTTGCAGGAGGCGTTCTTGGAGAAAATGGTGATGCCGCGTTCCTTTTCAAGAGGGTTGGAGTCCATGATCGTGGCCTCCCCTTCTTTAAAGTCATACGCGCCAGTCTGTTTCAAAATGGCGTCGACAAGCGTGGTTTTGCCATGGTCGACGTGCGCGATGATAGCGACATTACGGAGTTCTTTGCGTCTTTTCTGGTTGGTCATAGAGCCGGAAATGATATCACAATTTTAAAAAAAGGGAAGAAACAATAAAGAGGGCCTGTTCCCGGAGGAACAGGCCCTTCCGTTTCCCCAATACGGACTGCCGTAAGATTACGCCGCGGAAGCAAATCTCCGGGTGATCTTGAGCATGGCCGACGCGCGCGCCGCAACCGCGGCAAAAGCCTGAAGCGCGGCCTTGATCATGGGCGTGGTCATGGAGCGCATGCGAATTTTACGCGCGGCAAGAGCTTCACCCCATTTACCGGTTTCATCCGCGTGCACAAAAGCCTGAAGCGTCACGGCCTTGCCGCCGGTGATGCGGCCTGCGATAGCAACCGCCTCATCCACGGTTTTGGCCAGCCGGATTTCCGAACGCTTGGCCTTGCGAAGCTGCATGTTGATAGCTTCAACGGCTTTCAAATCCCCTTCGTCGGTAACTCCAAGCAGGATGACATCGCCGCTGGTTTCTATTAATGCGGCCAGAAGCTGCTCCCTGACACCTGCTTTCGGTTCCGTAATCACAATTGTTTTTTCCGTGCCTCGAGTGGCCATGCCAAGAGCGCCAGCAAGCTCAGCACGCTGCGACTGGCTGAACGGCGCCCACGGATTGGAAACAGACACCTGCACCACAGCTACAAGACCCGCAATGGCAATACCATCCATCCACAACGCAATGACTCTCCGCTGAAGCTCCGTGGTGGCCTGTTCCACTTTCTGCGCCGCAGCAAGTCTGGCTTCAGAACGCGGCGCAAGAGTTACTGGATCGTAATAAAAAATCTGTGTGCTGTTATCACGGCTGTC
>CAZKMJ010000003.1:15933-30185 GCA_964553835.1 uncultured bacterium | reverse complement strand
ACGTCAAGCCGGGCGATTCGCTGCTGGGTGTCGACCTGCAGGCTTCGCGCCAGCAGATCGTGTACAATAATAAAAAACGACTGTCCGACAAGCGAAAGCGCTACCGCCCCCACCATAAGTTTCTTGTAGTGCTTGAACTCATAAATAGCATGGTAAAGGACTGAGAGCTTCTCGTGCCATCTCGAGGGAATCATCTTGCCTAAAAATGAGAAAACCCGGGCAAACCGCTTGCTGGCAAAAAAGAAGGCCAACACGGCCATGACAAGCATGAAGGCGTAGACCATTTCATCGATACGGGAATCCGCCAGCTGTTTGCTGTAAATAAGGACACCCGCCATCGCCATCAAGCTCAGGGCGGCAAAGCCAAGAAGCCTGTCCATAACGACCGAGGTAACAGACTCTACCTTCTTGCCTGAATGCTTATAGGCATAGTAGGCCTTGACCATGTCCCCTCCCACAGCAGAGGGAAGGAAGAGGTTGAAGAAAAGCCCCACCAGACCCAGGTAGAAGCTTTCAAAAAAGTTGACCTTAATTTTGTGAACGCGAAGGACCCATTCGAGGCGAACGGCCAGGATGGCAAGACCTCCGAGGTAGGCTATTGCTGCGAAAAAAACAAATTTCCAGCTGACTTCGCTGTGAATAATAGTGACAGCCTCATGCCACTTGTCCCGAAAGGTGTGAAAAATACAACCAAGCGCTACCGCGCTTACCAGGATCCGGATGGCCAGGCCCCGCCAGTCTTTTTTCTTTTTCATGGCTTCCCCGCGAATTTCATTTGTAGTTCAGGCAGCAGAGTTTCAAAAAGCTGGGTTTCTTCCTCGCTTAGATTGCCTGCGGATTTTGTCTGGACGGCCATGAGCAGGTCGATGATTTCTTTTGCTTCGGCCATATTGCCCTGATCGAGATTCATCATGGCTTGATAGCCTAATGAAGAAATCAGATTAACGAAACTTTTGGAGGTAACGGCTTTGGGTTTTGAAGACGGGGTTCCCGGCGGTGGGGTGTTGTCTTTTTCTTTCCCCACCTGGTCTTTCCAACTCTCATCGACCTTTTTTTTCGTAAAACGGATTTCGTCTGTCATGGGCCCGTGTATTTAAAAAAAAAGAGGTTCCCGGCGCAGTGGGGATCTGATCACCGGGAACCTCTGTAGGAGAGTAGAGACCGAAGTCTCTAGTGGATGCTTTATATCATGTCCGGGATGGCCATGTCAAAATCTTTTTACTGGAATTTAAGCTTCCATTACCGCATGGCACGGTTAAGGAAGCCGTGTCCTTGCTAGTAGCTTAGCCTATAAATTCGACGGCCACGCCTAGCTGCTTTTTGCGGGATTCCCGGCGCCTGATCCGGCCCTGGAGCTGGTACTCCTCTGGGAAATTTGCGCTTGGAAAGATGAGGATTTCAGCCTTAAGTCCTTCAAATGGCTCAAGTTTCTCGATTTTCCGGGTAGCTGAAAGATCGAGGTACTCAGCAAAAAGACCACCTTCGCTTATGTTGGTCGCAATGGCCCTTGTAGTGAGGACTTCGCCCTCACGAACCTTGATCTTGAGGTCGATCGGCAGGGCCACATGCATACGCTTGCTGCGGCGTCTTTCGATCTGGGACCCAATCGACTCCTCCATCATAGGATTTACGGTTGGGTCAATGGCAAAATCGGGCTTTGCTTCCCTGTCGAGCAGAAAGGGTCCAAAGTCTTCCGCGACCTCTTTCTCGCTGGGGCAGATACGCACATTGCGCGGTAGATAGGTGCCTTCGAGGGCATGGCCAATCTCCTCAGAAACCCCATATAGAAGGCTTTTCTGAGGCCTCAGACAGGCCGCCAGGAGCTTCCGGAGCCCAAGAGGCTCCAGCCCTCCAAGCATCTGAAGATTCAAGATAACGCGCTGAAGTCGGTGGCGGCGGATATTGCGCTGGATCTTGTCTGCCGCTTCCTGCAGGCTCTCCTGAGTGGATTCGCCCATTAAATCAAAAACCCGCACGCTCCCGATTTCCCTCATGCTTACCGTTAATTTATTCATGGCATCTTTTCCTTTTCTTGTAACTTTTGGCCTGCTTTCTGCACGCCTAAACGAAAGATACCTGATGGTTGTTAAAAAGTCCAATCAATCAATAAAATAATATGAATATCAAGTTCTTTTAGACCTAAAAGTACCCATTTATAGGTATAAAAAAACAATAAATAGCATTAGCTATCAATTATATGCTTTATAGCTCTTTTCTTGTCTTTCGAAGATTGCCTAGGAGGGTTGCCAGCTGAGCTTCGTAGCCTGACTGCTTGGGGTGGTAATACTGCTTGGAGGTATGGATAAATGACTGTTTGGCGCCAGGGTTATCGTGAGTGTAAATATACCCCTCGCCATGCCCCATTTCTTTGGCACCTTTGTAATGAGCATCCCGGAGGTGCTGGGGCACTTCTTCAACTTTCCCGTTCTTAACATCCGACATAGCCTCGGAAATTGCCATATAGCTGGCGTTGCTTTTCGGGGCCAGAGAAAGATAAGTCACCACCTGAGCCAAAATAATTTGCGCTTCGGGCATACCCACAAATTCTACCGCCTGCATCCCGGCGGAGGCAACCATGATACCGCGCGGATCCGCGTTCCCGATGTCTTCACTGGCCAGGATCAGCAGCCGGCGCATAATAAAACGCGGATCCTCTCCCGCGTAAAGCATTTTGGCAAGCCAGTAGATGGCCGCGTCCGGGTCTGAGCCTCGCACGCTTTTAATAAAAGCGCTGATGGTGTCATAGTGATAATCCTCGTTCGCGTCGTAATGGACCAGCCTGCGCTGACAGGATTCTTCCGCGACAGCAAGCGGGATCTGGATGATCCCCTTTTCATCCGGCGGCGTAGTCAGCACCGCGACTTCAAGAGCATTAAGCGCGCGGCGCGCGTCTCCCGAAGCAACAGTGGCGATATGACACAGCGCTTTTTCATCCGCGTTGATTTTTAATTTTCCAAAACCCCGCTCCGAGTCAGTTAATGCACGCCTCAAAAGCAAAACCAGATCATTCTCATCGTGCGGTTTAAGTTCAAAAATAGTTGAGCGTGAGAGAAGCGGGCCATTAATTGAAAAAGAGGGGTTGTGAGTGGTCGCGCCGATCAGCACGACACTTCCCCGCTCGACATCCGGCATCAGGATATCCTGCTGCGCCTTGTTGAAGCGGTGGATCTCATCCAGGAATAAAATCGTGCGCTCGCCATTGCGAAGACGGGCTTGCGAGTCCGAAAGCACCTGACGGATTTCTGCCGCATTGGAAGTTACAGCATTAAGCGGAACAAAGTGTGACTGGGTAGCATTTGAGATAACACGGGCCAAAGTAGTTTTGCCGCAGCCCGGGGGGCCGTAAAAAATCATGGAAGTGAAACGGTCTGACTGAACGGTGCGCCGCAGAAGCTTCCCTTCAGCCAGGATATGCTGCTGCCCCACAATCTCATCTAACGTCCGCGGCCGCATACGGGCTGCAAGCGGTGCATTGGTCAGATCGTCAGCTTTCGGGCGAGAGGCGGGCATTTCAAAAAAGCCGCTCTGGCCCGTTGCAGGCACTGGTGTCTTTTTAGGCATGACGGATTATAGCAAAACCGTCTACTGAAAGGCGGCCTGGAATTTCTTGACGATCGAGTCGGCGATGGCGGTATGCAGCTTCTGAATTTCTTCAGACAGAAGCGTTTTTTCAGCGGACTGGTAGGTCACCCTGTAAGCAAGGTTCTTGAAGCCCTTGGGAATACGGCCGCCGCGGAACAAGTCGAACAGCTCGACTTCACGGATCAGTCCCTGTCCCAGCGAATGAATTTCTTTTTCAATTGGTCCCGACTTGGTTTCGTCAGAAACCACAACGGCCAGATCACGCACAATGGCGGGGTATTTCGGAAGACCTTTGAAGCCCGCTGACTTTTTCAAATGCTTCAGGATTTTTGAAACTGAAATTTCAGCATAATAAACTTTTGTCTCAATGTCCCAGAGTTTCGCGATTTGAGCCGGTACCTGACCAAGCGATTTGATGACTTTGGATGAATCTTCAGGATCACAACCCGCTGCCGCGAGAACTTCAAGGACCATGCCCTGGAGATCGTAAAATTCGACCGGACGCTCCGCGTCCATCCAGGATTTCTGATTTTTCTTTCCGGTCCACACAACACCCAGGACCTTTTCTTCTTCAGGCTGTTTGCCATTCTTGCGGTAAATATTGGCAATTTCAAAAATAGGCACGGTATCGGTGCCAACTGACTGGTTTTTTTGTACAACGGCAAGCAAACTGGATAAAAGAGACGGGCGCATCCACACCAGGTCTTTATTTAAAGGATTGTGGACCTTGACCGAGTTTTTCAGGACTTCAGGATCTAACCCGGTTTCAGCAACAAGACTGAAAGTCACGGTTTCATAAAAACCTGCTCCTGCCAGAAAGTTTCTGATTTTATCTTCGGTCTCCACCAGCGGATTGGCCGCGGCAACCGCCAGCGGTCTGGAAGGAAAGTTTTCCGCGATATTTTCAAAACCATAAATGCGGGCGATTTCTTCGATCAGGTCAATAGGCTGAGTCAAATCCGCGCGGAACGAAGGAATCGCGACCGTCCAGCTGCCGGGATTTTCCTGCTTCACTTCGAGCCCAAGCCGGGTCATGGCAGAATGGATTTCACTGGCCTTGATCTGTACACCGAGGCGTTTTTCAACATCAAGGGCCGACAAATGGATTTTAGTTACAGCCAGTGTAGGCTTACGCCCCGCTTTGATCACCGCGCTGACAAAACGCGGCGCCGCGTATTTCACGATTAGCGCAATCGCGCGATCACGCCCGAAATCCACACCCTCCGGATCCACACGCCGTTCAAAACGGTACGATGAATCACTTGCAAGCGCGTGTTTGCGCGAGCTTTGGCGGACCCAGCGCGGATGGAAAAAGGCTGACTCCAGAAAAATATTACGCGTGCGGGCGGTCACTTCACTGTCCTTGCCGCCCATGATGCCGGCAAGCGCCACGGAACGCTGCGCGTCAGCAATCACAAGGTCATTAACATCAAGTTTGTGCTCAGAGCCGTCGATCGCGGCAAAAATTTCACCGGCCTTGGCTTTACGTACCTGGATTTCCTGACCGTTGATCAAGTCGGCATCAAACGCGTGGAGAGGCTGGCCGGTTTCAAGCAGTACATAATTTGTAATGTCGACGATCAGGCTGATCGAACGCACGCCGCAGGCCGCCAGGCGTTCTTTGATGAAGTCTGGAGTCTGAGCCTGCTGATTGATGCCTTCGATATAAACGCCGGTGTAATACGGGCACCCTTCCTGCTCTTTGAGCTCAACCTTCCAGCCCTTGGGCATGGGCCGGTTCAACGTCTTGTCGATTTCAGGGAGTTTGAAGGAAAGATTCTCGACAGCGGCGATTTCGCGCGCGACACCGACATGAGAAAGCCAGTCCGGCCGGTTTGTTGTAATTTCTACTTCAAAAATCATTTCCTTGCCAGCCGCGGGTTCCATTTTTTTGACTTCAAGGCCGGCCATCGTAAGACGGTCCGCGATATTCTCAAGGGGCGGTTTGAGCGTTACAAAATCCCTGAGCCATTGGGTCAGCACTTTCATGAAAATTGCCTCAAGAAGCGAAGATCATTCTCGTAGAAAAGGCGGATGTCTGGAATTCCGTAGCGGAGCATGGCCATGCGCTCAATACCTAGACCGAAAGCCAGACCCTGCACTCTTTTGGAATCATATCCAACCTGCTCGAACACATTTGGATGCACGCTTCCCGCGCCAAGGATTTCAAGCCAGCCTTTATTACCCCATCGAATATCCACTTCAACACTGGGCTCGGTGAACGGAAAGAAATGCGGGCGGAAACGGATTTTAGTATCAGAACCGAAAAGTTCACGCAGAAACGCGTGGAGAATCCCCTTCAGATCGCTGAATGTCACCGATTCATCCACCATTAACCCCTCAAGCTGATGGAACATGAAAGAATGGCTGGCATCGACCTGGTCAGGGCGGTAAACACGGCCTGGCGCAATGACGCGAAGAGGCGGCTTGCGGTTCTGCATGGTGCGGATCTGCACCGTGGAAGTCTGAGAGCGGAGCAAGTGACCGTCGGGAGTGTAGAAAGTATCAAAACCGTCCCGGGATGGATGGTCGAGCGGAATGTTCAGCGCCGTGAAATTGTGGAACTCCGTCTCAATTTCAAGACCGTCCACAATTTCAAAACCCAGACGTTCGAAAATTTTGGATATTTCGCGGATGATCTGCGTAATGGGATGAATTCCACCCCGCAGGGGCCGAATTGCCGGGAGAGTTTCGTCGAAAAATTCCTTGGCAGCAGGTTTGGAACCTGCCAGGCCTTTACGGGAAGTCAGCTCCTCTTCAATAAACCTTTTGAGCTTGTTGACTTCAATTCCGAAGTTTTTTTTCTCGTCGCCGGAAAGGCCCTTGAGATGCTCCATCAGGGCGGTCAGCTTCCCTTTTTTACCAAGGAAAGCCACACGGAAAGCCTCGAGGTCGTCCCCGTTCTGGATCGACTGGAGCCGGCTCTTTGCTTCCTGTTCAACCGCCTGGATGGAGTTCATCCCATCCTTTATTTTTTGGAGGTAAGTTCCACCAGCTTCTTGAAAGCGGGGGGATCATTAGCGGCAAGCTCGGCAAGAGACTTGCGGTCCAGCGTGATCTTCGCCTTTTTCAGGGCGTTGATGAAGCGGGAGTAAGTCGTACCGTTCTGGCGGCAGGCCGCATTGATCCGGATGTTCCAGAGCTGGCGGAAATGCCGTTTACGCTGCTTGCGGTCGCGGGTGGCGAAAGCCATGGCGCGCATGACAGTTTCTTTGGCCGTGCGGTAAAGCTTGCGGCGGCCGCTGAAAAAACCCTTCGCCCGTTTAAGAACTTTTTTCCTTCTTCTGCGTGATGCTGGATTGTTTGTACTTCTCGGCATGACAAAACTCCTTTAACGATTTCTATGATTTACTTGGTGCCGTACGGAAGCAGCTTGAAGACGCCCTTGCGGTCGGCCTTGTCCACTTCGTGGTACCCTCTGTTCTGGCGTTTCTTTTTTGAAGTGCGGTCAGTCATCATATGGCGCTTGAGGGACTTGGAGCGCAGCACTTTCTTGTTCTTGGTAATGCGGTAACGCTTTCTTGCGGCTTTATTCGTCTTGAGTTTCGGCATTTTTCTTTTCCTGTCCTTTTTTAGTTTCTACGCCTTCAGCGGCAGGCTTTTTAGCGGCCTTAGGCTGGGGCGGTTTGGGAATAAAATAAACATGAATGGCATTCCCTTCCAGACCATCATTGCGTTCCACGTCGGCGGCCATCGAAACGTCTTCGATAAACCGGTTGACGATTTTCCTTCCCAGCTCGGCGTGCGTAATTTCGCGGCCGCGGAAAAACAGGGTCAACTTGACCTTGTCTCCATGCTCCAGAAACTTGATGCTGTTACGGAGCTTTGTCTGGTAATCATGCTCTTCGATCTTGGAAGTCATTTTGACTTCCTTGACCAGGATGACCTTCTGCTTCTTGCGCGCTTCCTTGTCCTTCTTTTCGAGCGAATATAAATATTTACTGAGGTCCAGAATGCGGCACACCGGCGGTTTCGCCAGCGGAGCAACTTCCACAAGGTCCAGCTCTTCTTCCTGCGCTCTTCTTAATCCTTCTTTCGTAGGAACAATTCCAATCTGCTCGCCTTTCGCACCGATCAAACGTATTTGAGGAACCCGGATCATTTCGTTTGAACGTACCCTGTGATTATTCGCCGCCTTCATGTACCTCCCTTGGTTTTAAACCTTATCGTTAATTTCTTTTTTGAGCTGCGCGATCATCGCCTCGAGATCTTGCGCGCCCAAATCCTGTTTACCGCGCTTACGAACAGCAACTTTATTTTCCTGAATTTCCTTGTCGCCAAGAACAAACACGTACGGAATTTTTTGCAATTCCGCGCTCCGGACCTTGTAACCGATCTTGTCCGGGCCAAAATCATCTTCGACCCTGAAACCTTCTTTCTTGAGCCTGTCCACCAGCTTGCGTCCGGCTTCCTCATGCCTTTCGGCGATGGTCAGCACTCGCACCTGGACTGGTGCGATCCACAGAGGAAACGCACCGCCAAAATGCTCAATCAGGATACCTAAAAAACGTTCAATCGAGCCGTAAATCGCGCGGTGCACCATCACGGGCCGCTTACGCGAGGAATCGTTCGCCGTGTACTCGAGGTCGAAACGTTCCGGCATTGAAAAATCTACCTGGATCGTGCCGCACTGCCACGAGCGTCCCAGGCTGTCATAAATTACAAACTCAATTTTGGGACCGTAAAACGCGCCTTCCCCTTCCTTGATTTCAAAAGGGATGGAACGTGCTTCAAGCGCCTGTTTAAGGGCGTTTGTTGCTTTTTCCCAGATCTCCGCAGAACCGAGGGCCTTTGCCGGGCGGGTCGAAACCGCGACTTCATATTCAGGAAACCCGAAGATAGTATAGATTTCCTTAATAAAGTCAATCAGCTGCCCGATTTCGTCCTGCAGCTGGTCTTCTGTGCAGAAATGATGGGCGTCGTCCTGCGTAAAGGCGCGGACTCGCATCAGACCGTGGGTCACACCCGAACGTTCGAACCGGTGCACCTTTCCGAACTCCGCGAGGCGGAGCGGCAGGTCGCGATAGGACCTCTGCCCGCTTTTATAGATCAGGCAGTGGCCCGGACAATTCATGGGCTTTACCGCATATTCACGGTTTTCCTGCTTCGTGAAATACATGGCTTCCTTGAAATTGTCGTAATGGCCGCTTTTTTTCCAAAGATCGTCGGCGAGAATCGTAGGCGCCGAAACTTCCTGATAGTCGCGCGCCCGCAGCTGGTCGCGCATGAACTCAATCAGTTTATTAAAAAGAAAAAAACCCTTGGCGTGAAAAAAAACCATGGCGGGAGTTTCATCGTGAAAACTGAAAAGATCGAGCTCTTTCCCGAGTTTCCGGTGGTCCCGCTTCTTGGCCTCTTCCAGACGCCGCAAATGTTCGTCCAACTCGGCTTTTGAAAAAAACGCGGTGCCGTAAATACGCTGCAGCATTTTGTTTTGCTCGCTGCCGCGCCAGTAGGCTCCGGCAACATTCAAAAGCTTGAAGGCGGATACTTCCTTCGTATTGTGTATATGCCCGCCCTTGCAAAGATCGGTAAAAGGCCCATTCACAACAAGTGTGATGTTCCCGTCCTGAAGACCTTCCAGAATTTCCAGCTTGTAAGGTTCCTGACGCTTGGTGAAATGTTCACGCGCCTTGTCCTTGCTTACCGGGCTCTGGCTGAACTCCTGGCCTTCCTTGATAATCTGCGCCATCTTCTCTTCAAGCTTGCGCAGGTCATCTTCCGTGAAGGGTTCTTCACGGTCGAAATCATAATAAAAACCTTCGGGAATGGCAGGGCCGATGGCCAGTTTGGTCCCCGGGTACAATGCCAGGACCGCCTGGGCCAGGATATGTGCCGTGGAATGGCGCAGATTCGCAAGCGCCTCGGGACTCGATTTAACCATGCTGTTTGCTGCTGATTGTGCCAAGACCTTTCCTTAAATGGAAGGCTATTCTACAAGGAGGGCTTATTCAAAGCAACCCTTTTTAACAGAACAACATACGACAAAAAATGACTTATTTCTTGCCTTTCTTTTGCTTCTTTTTACGCTTCAAATACGCTTTACGACGAGCGCGCTTGATGCGTTTTTTATGGTCTCTGCCCATTATTTCCCCCTTTCTGTAAGTCACTTGAAATATCATACTTACACGTACTTTTCAACGTCTAATAATTTTGATAAAATTTTTCAGTGCCGCAAATCGTCAAAACCGGCAACCAAGGAGGCTTTATGCAGGAGCAGCGCAACCAAAACCAGACTTTAATTTCTACCGTGATTGCCATTCTTCTTTTTTTGCTTGTCATCGAAGGTGCCGTCCTGATTCTTAAAAAACCTGCAAGCTCTTCAAAGCACGACCAGACAGCGCCCGTCCAGGAGACATCCTCTGGTTTACCGGCCAAACTATCTCAACACACCGGCTTCCCTTCAAATCATCCCGCATTTTCCGGATTCAGCCCTTACGCGCAGCGCAGCAAGACATACGCCGCGCCTACTCGCGCGCATGAAGGCCTGGACGATGCGTTTGCAGCCATGCAGAGACTTCAGGACCGCATGAATCAGATGTTTGATACCGCGCTCATGTCCGGCGCTCCCACTGGCTGGAATCCCATGACGGGTAATCAGGATGAAGACTTTGGGGGTTTCGCTCCCGCTGTGGACATTCAGGATGACGGGAAAAATTACGTTGTTAAAAGCGACATGCCAGGCCTGGACAAAGACAAAATCAACATCACGGTCACAGGCACTTTGTTGAGCATTGAAGGAAAGCGTGAAAATGTTCAGGAGAAAAAAGACGCCCAGGGATTCGTGACCCAGGAGCGCAGCTACGGCTCTTTTGCCCGCGCCCTTAATCTGCCCGGCCTTGTCGATGACAGCAAGATCCAGGCTGATTACAAGAATGGAGTCTTGACCATCGTCCTTCCAAAAGCCGCGGAAAAAGCCCAACAGAAAGTCGCTGTTCAGTAGTGTTTGTTGACAGAGACCCGGCATTCAGGTCGAGCAAGATACATCTGGCAGGATTTCTGGAACTTCATTGGCAGGCATTTCCGGAAGAAGAATGAGTCAAGTGGTGGGCGGTACAGGACCCGGCGCCCTCGGCGGCTTCGCCGCCTGCGGGTCGGCCAGCCGCACCTTCAAACATGACATTACGTCATGTTTGAAAACAGGTGCTCCCTTCGAGTCATTCCGTTAAATTTAATCAGAGGCGAGAATTTAAAAATGGTGGGCGGTACAGGACTCGAACCTGTGACCCCTACCATGTCAAGGTAGTGCTCTAACCAACTGAGCTAACCGCCCGAAAAGAAGACGGACAATATACCCTACCCGCACCGCTTTCGCAAGAGGTTATGCCGCAGTGTAGAGTTTGCGTGCGGCCAGGGCCTTGTTGTAAATCGTCTGGGCAATCCCCAGGTCATCCCTGGTAAGGAATTCCCTGGCGGCTGAAATGACCCGGCGCTGGATTTCTTCCAGTTTGCGGATCCTTTCCGCGGTCAATCGCTTCTGCACAAGGTCCAGTTTGCGGCGAATCAGGAAGGTCTGCGCGGCAGGACCTTGATCCAAATCATTACCAATGCGCCAGCCAAGGGGCGCCAACACATTCTTCAGCAGATTGAAATTCGCTCCAGAAAAGCTCACCCGGCCGTAAAACTCTTTCAAAGTGCCTGAGAAAACAGTTTTCGGGATGGCTTGATAAACGCTTGTTACCATCCGTTGGATATCTTTATTCATCTGGCTTCCAGAATGAAGAACTTCAACCCGCAGCCTGCCGCCAAGCCCGAATTCATTTTTCAGGTAGCGGTTGATCCGGTCCGCGGTTTCAGAAGAACCCGATTCCACGACAAGACGCACATAACGGTTCGGCTCGCTGCGCAGCATGTCCGCAATCGCGAAATAAAATCCATCTTCTTCCGCGGGGAATTTAGGCAGGACTGAAATATCAAGCCCGGCATCTCCCTGCAAGGCACCTTCGGATTCATTAAATAACTGCGGCAGGTCAGCTTCAAGAAATGGACGGATTTCCGGCATCAGCGCGGCAGGAACCGGCAGCAGAATGCCATCAGCCATCTGAAGGGTCACCCACCTGACATCGCGGTAAGGCCTGTTTTGTCCAAGCACGTTCGCCTGCAGTGTCTCAAAACCACTGACGACTTGAGCGTTCGCGAAGCGGGCGTCAGGTACAAAGCGGAGCTCCGAGCGGGGTTTTAAAGATTCCCGCGCCGCGGGGCGGTTAAAAACGGCGATTAATTCCTGGGATCCAGCCTGCGATTCACCTTTCAGCTGGCGCAGGAACGGCACAATCAGTCCGGAAAGATCATCCGGATCTTTGGCCACAGCGCGTTCCAGCAATGTAATGGCCTGGGCCTTGTCTCCGCCCTGCAGAATGATTTGTTTAGCCTGTGCGAAAAGTTTGAGTGCCTGAAACCGGGGTTCGGTCTGCTTTTCAATTTCACCAAGCACCTGAACAAGCAATTCAGGGCGAAGGCCATTGGCCAGCCCGATGAAAGTCACAGCTTTCTGATAAAGCGTGAAGCGTGTGTCGATCAAACGAGTGTCAGGGGCCGCGCGTTTCAGTACACGGGTATCTTCAAGGGCCTTGCTGAACTTAGTATCATAAATCACATCAAAAATCTCAACGCGGCCGGAACCGCCAATGACTTCATGACGAACTGTGATCGTGCCGTCTTCTTCGTCAAAACGCACGCCCGGAACATCCGCCTCCCAAGCGTCCGGCTTGATGGAAGAAATATGCACTGCGAAATCCGAACCCTTGACCAGTTCGTTTTTCGCATCATGGGTGCCGTCCGTGTAATAAGTGAAGGTCGCTTTTTCAAACTTTTCCTTGTTGTAGCCTGAACGCTCAAACTGCGACCGGTCAGCGTCGGAAAGGTCTTCCCAGCTGCCACGGGTCACATCCACTTTTCCTGAGGGATGAAACTTACCAGAATAATTGATGCCATATCCCTTGGCCATCGCTGCCTGGACTTCCGCCTCCGCGAACTTGCTTGAGCCCGCAAGAGCGTCAAGCTGGCCCTTACCCACAGCCTTGACCGCGCCCACCGTCCCGTTATCAAAAAATTTGATGCCGTTCAGTTCTGCGCCGGGACCTTGAAGCCCGAAGGTGCCGTCCGCCTTGATTTTTTCCGCAACATACGCAATGTACTTTTCAAACTCAATATCTTCAGACGCATTGACTCGCACCCACTCCATCCCGTTGTAATAAGCAGCGGGCACGCCGGCCTTGATGATTTCCCGCACCAGATTTTTGTGGCGGTCATCTCCCTTGAGGGCGCGGAAAAGAATACCAATGCGCAATTTGTCCACGGTCTTGCCCGCGCCTTTGGCAATAGCTTCAATATTTTCGCGTGTAGTTCTGGACGCATCCACACGCGCCTTGCCGTTCGAAAACCATCCGTTGAAATAAATTTCCGGGGCTTCCTGCATGGAGCCTTTGCCCGCGACAAGAAGCACAGATGTGCTGCCATGGATTTTTTCTTTCACAAGCCCGTCCGTTAACTCAACGGGATCTACGCCTATTTCAGCCTCAACAGCCGGGAACGCGTAACGGAGGTAGCCCAAGCCGCCGCGGCCCACCTTCTGGCCATTTTGCAAGGTCCAGACTTCATCCACACCGCCTTCACCAATGACCACTCGGCCATCCAGCGCTTCCACAAGGTCCAGATGATTCTGGATGCCAAAAGCCGCGGATTCATCCGCATTGTCTTTCACAACGCGGATAGCGGCCTTGTCTTTCAAATCCGCGAGAACGCCTGAAGCAGTGACAGCGCCAGCATCCGTAGGAACCACCAGCTCCGGAATATTTTCAACCGCGCCCGCGATTCCTCGCGCCGGATTTAAAACTTTGCGGTTCGCAACAGCCTTTACACCTACGAGCACAGGGTGCGTCAGAGACGCGGATCTCAGGGCATTTAACCGGACTTCATCAGGCACGGTCGTGCCTTCCTGGCGATTAAACATGAAAAATGCAGCCGCGACAATTCCGGGATCATCCATCGTGCCTTTCCACCCTTCAAGATCTTCCCTGATCTTCGCGAATTCAGGGGCCGGCAAGAAAGCCGCTGCACGAAGAAATGCTTTTGCCATCCGGAAAATATTTTCGTAATACGCTCCTCTTTCCGGAGACTGATAGAGAGCAAAACCTTCCGCGCCGCCACGGGCCTTCAGGCGGCCCAGAACCGTCCCGGTCACGTCACGTACAACATCGGTACGCTTCAAGCGAATCAGCGAAGCCGCAATCAGCTGAACCGTAACAGCATCGGCATGGAATAGGTTCTCCTGCCTTTTGTAGGTTTCTTCCAAAACACGTGCAGCTTCATCCGCAGCCGGTGTTTTACTTTCAGCGATCAGAACCAGAAGCGCGAGCGCGGCACGTCTGTCATAAACATCGCCTTTTTCCGCTAGAGAACCCGAGAGCGTCTGAACAACTCCCGGAAGCACGGCTGTTTGATCAAGCAGGCCCGAATCAAGGCGGACATAATCAAGGGCGTCTCCAACTTCAGTATACTGACCCTTATGATCCAATTCGGAAAGACTACGGACGGTTCTATCCACATAGGCCCGCACTTCAGGCTGCGTTTCTGTTGGTGTCTCCTGGACAACCGAAACTGCAACCGGCGTCACCACCACAACCGCGGCAGTGTTCAGAAACAGAAAATTAAAGTGATATTTAATGTTG
>CAZKMJ010000003.1:2419-15923 GCA_964553835.1 uncultured bacterium | reverse complement strand
CAGATTATCAACTGGGCGAACGTGATGTAAACGCAGGTTGGCGTAAGGCAATACGGCGCCAATAATCGCACGCAGGTCGCCCTGCAGGTTCGTAGCGGGCGGTTTTGGCGATTCAAAAATAATGACCAGCTGCTTCTGTTCCTTGCGGCCCAGCTTTTTACCGAGGTCGCCGAAACGGTTTTTGAAATCGAAAACAGTGCCTTGGAAAATCACAACGGGTTGTTTCCCGCGCGCAACAATCGCTGCTGCTTCGGCCGCCACTGCGGTAGAATCTTTTCCAGCCACCCGGACTTCCACAAAGTCTGCGGGAGTTTTCTTTGCAGACCAGGCCCAGCTGCCAGTCAGAACTTTGGCAAGATAGTCAAAGTGAGGATGAGCCGAAGCGCTGACAACAGGCACCAAACCAGCCGTAGACTTCGCTGATTTGGGCGCAGCGGTTTCAGGCAAGCTTAAAGGATCAAAAGCCACAGTGCGCGTCGTGCGGGCGGATGTCGTAACAACCGTTTCTGCCGCCAATTGCGTTTCAGTGCCCAGCGGCGCAGTACTTGCAGCCGCGTAATCCGGTCCGGGATATTCACTTTTGCGAGACTGGGAAACAGTCAGAAGCTCTGCTTCATTCAATCCCACGCGGTCGTGCAGCCGGACCGCATATTTACGGACCTGCTCATTGCCCCAGCTGATACGGTCAGCCATGGCACCTGAAAGGAAAGCTCTCTGGGCGTCGTTGCCTTCATATTTTGGGTTCTGGACATCCTTCCAGTACGCTCGACCCACAAGATAGCCGCTGGCTTCACCAACATACATGGCCAGAATAATTTCAATTTTAAACGGTCCTTCAAAATCTTTGCCCGCTGAAAGCAGAACCCAGGGGCGACCCTTGGTGGCATCGTTCATTCTGCGCAGATACCAGATGTGTTTTTCCAGCATCAGAACAGTCGCGTCCTGCAGTTTGCGTTTGCCCTTCTGCCATTCCGTAAGCTGGCGCCGGAAAGCTTGTTCACGGGTTTCGCTGCCGCGTGGCAGCTCAAGGCTTTCAAGAAAAGCAGTTAAGTTTTGTTCATCGCCTTCGGCCGCGATAACGCCGCCTTCGCCCGGAAATTCCAGCTTGAAAATTGTCGGGTTCCCGGTGCCTGGCTTCACGGCTCTTTCCACAGCTTCAGACATGTCCACCGTTTCCTGGATCACGGCCTCCGCGATACCTTCAAGATTCGCGGTATTAAATTCTTTTTCCAGTTTTTTGTTTTCCGTTTTACCTATTTTCTTGTCTTCTTTGTATTTGAGGCCCAGAGCGCCGCGGTCAATCAAACCCTCGGCCAGAAGAGGCATTGCAAAATCAAGGGCAGCTTCCGTCAAATACGTCAGGAACAGCTGTTGTTTTTTCTGAAATTCCTGATGCTCAGGTTTAACCCAGCGGCCTTTGACCTTGGGTCGCTGATACACCAGCACCTTGATAGCGTTGACTCCCATATGCTTGAGATTGGCCACAGCCGCGCGAATGGCTTCACGGCTTGCGTAATCCGGTTTACCGGCAGCTTTGGGCAGGGTCTCCGCCACATCCTTGACCAGCAGCGGTTCCACTTCCGCGAGCGAAGGGTCATAGGAAAGTTCGATACGGCCAATCAGGCCAACACCGGCTTTCATGAGGTTCATACGGATCAAACTTCCCATACCGCCCAGTGGAGCATCAATCAAAATGGCTGAAGCGCCGTAAAGACTTGCCATTTCCGCGATGTTGCGTTTGGTACGGGTGATCCAGGCCTCCAGCTTTTTCTCTTCATCGTCCGTCAGCTTTCCACCTTCTTCAAGACGTTTAGTCCAGCCGTAAACTTCAATTCCCATGCGCCGGATGGAATTGGACTGGTCTTCTGCAACCATGGAAAAAGTGCCGGCCAGTCTTCCTTCCGCAGGATTCATGACCGCGTTAAGTCCGGTCCACACGCCAAGCGGCAGATTTTTAAAATCTTCCGTAACCGTGGGATTGGGTGCGGCAGCTCCGCCTCGTTCCGCGGTACCCGCAGACCTGGGAGCTGGAGCTTTACGCCCAACAGGCACAGCACTGGGCTTTACACCCTTGCCCGAAAGCTCATCCTTGGTATTCAAAGCGTAGAACGCAGCCAGAGTACCAGTGCCCGCGAATTCAAGACCGGCGCCGCCACCGGTCAAAACTTCACCGACATCATCAAGGCCGACTGTTGTGATCGCGCCGGCGGTATCACCGCCGCCAATCAGTACTTTTTTACCTCCACGGTGCAGGACCTGGACCTGTTGAGCTATGGCACGTGTGCCGCGGTGGAAATCTTCGACCGGGAAATTCTTGTCTTTCATGCGGCCAAGGGGGCCATTCCAGAAAACAAGCGAAACATCCGCTGGATCCAGAAGCTGATGATAGAGCTCTTCCGTTTTGGTACCAATGTCAAACGCAGCCTTGTCGGCAGGCACTGAAGACTCGGAAAGCAGGGCGTTGCCGGATTCATCTTGCAACGCATGGTCGATCGGAACATAAATGCGGATGCGGGTTGTGCCCTTTTCATCACTGATTTCGAAATAACGGGCTGTCACCCCTCCTGCATTCTTTTCTGTCACAGCACGGACTTTCCAGATACCACCTTTGGACTGGTCCATGATCATGGGCAAGCGGTTGATGACCTGGGCAGCCGCGTTAACTTCGGCGCCAAGGCCTTCAAGAGATTTTCCAAGTTCAAGCGGCTCGGACTCGCCCTGCAACTGCATCATTTTGTTGTGTGCCGCCAGGAATGGATAAGCCATGCGGCCGCCAATCAGGATCGCGTCGCCGCCCCGCATACGCGGCACCATACCTTCAATAAATAGAAGTTTGTCGGAAACTTTTGCGCCTCCCTGAACCATGACCAGCTTACCGCCCTTGGGCCTGGCCTCAACCTGCGCCAGAAAATCTCCCAGTACGCGGGCTTCCTTGGTGAGAAGCGGACCCGCGACACGGAGCACGGGCTGACCATCACCGCGGACAAGCACAAGTTCCGACGGACCGGTTGACGCGTGCGCACGGTGCGCGGTTGCGGCGGCGTCATTGACATAAAGGTCAACTGCTGCCTGATGATCATCAAGTCGGAAAAGAGCCCGCACAAAAGCCGCGTTATTACCTTCTTCGCCGCTGTCAAAACGCACGTTTTCAAGAAGGATAACATCGCCCGCCCTGGCGCCGCGGATCATTTCTGTTTCCTGTGGCTCAACCGGCCCTTCCATACCTTCCACAAATCCAACTGGTGAACCAAGAAGCTCCGCCAGTTTTTTTGAAACAGGTGAAAGACTGTTGTCTTTCTTGATTTTTGCCCACCATTCAGCTTCAGGCATGGATTTGGGCTTTTTCGCGAAATCGTCCATAGGACGGCCGCTATGCGACATGAGCACTACAATGGCGCCGCGCGCTTTCAGGTCTCTGATAAAATCCACGGTTTCACGGATGCGCAGATCATCCTTGATCTCGCCATTTTCAACCACGTTATAATCCACACGGACATAAACACGCTTGCCTTTAAGGTCTCCCATGGCCGCGGACGCGTCGTCAAAAGTCGCCATTCTTTCATAGGGACGAGGCGCGGGTGGCTGGGCCGCTTCCGGCAGCTGGCTGAAAACTTTTTCACCCACCGCGATTTTCTTTCGCATTTCCAGTTCAAGGATCCACGGGTCATACCAGACCTTCACGCTTATCAAGCGGCGTCCGGCAATGCTGATCGAAGAAAGATCAATGACAGGTTTCCAGGCACCGGCCACCACTTCAGAGCCCATGGTCACACCTTCCACCACATGCAGCCCCATAGACGGGCCCCAGCGCCGCAAATAAGCTTTTACTTCATCCGCCGTCATGTCTTTTTTCGCGTCAACCACGAGGGTAGCGACAGAACCGCCAATCGAAGGCACCACAACTTCGACCGCTCCAAAAGGAATTTCTTTTCCGAATCCCGCCACATTGCGCTTCACATCATTTTCAAGCTCCGCTCCATTGTCGGTAACAAGAATATCGCCGATCGGACCCTGCTCCGTGTAGCTGGTCAGAATCGGCTCTTCATACGGCGAGCGAACGGAAAGCATGGCTGAGCTTGTGATGCCCATGCGTCCGAGAAGTTCCAGCGCAGGAGCAACAGCAACAGTCACCGCTTTATGCGGACTTGGCTTGCCAAGATCCAGGATTTCCGCGCCAAGGGCGTCAAGGTCCGCCCGGGACGGATCTTTTTCGAAAAGCAGAATATCATCCCCGACCTGAACTCCGGCGGGATTATAAATTTTGATGACCGGTCTATTCTCACTGTTGAATTCAATTTTCGCGGACGCGCCTTCCAGAATGCCTCGGGCAGCGAGTGTCTGCGCGCGGTTCAGGAATTGGTCCCAATCAGCGGACGGAAGCACAAGACCCACCACAGGCCTTGTCGCGTCTTTGCGTTTGAAAATATCTTCACGGGCCGCGTTAAGCGCCAGGAAAGACTGCCACTCTTCCCTGCCGCTGACTTTGAGAACAAGAGGCCTGCTGGAAGAAACCGGACGGGTGCCGAGCTCATCCACAATCGGACGCGCTTCCACAGCGCGCGTAGGCCCGCCTGCCGCGCGTTCTTTGGCTTCACCTGGCACAGGTTCGAGAAGTTTGGGTTCTGGTTTGGAAGTTTTACCGGTCAGCCGGCGCGCGATTTTTTTCAAGCGGTTTTCCTTCTGAGCACGCAGCCATTCGCGCTGAGCCTGCCAGGCCTGCCACAGGACCTCGGCTTTCTGGATGGAAAATCCACGGACATTATCATAAAGAGCGACCGTTACAGTCATGTTGCCTCGGCCCTCTTTCGCTACAACGACTTTACTGTGATGAAGGTCAACCACGCTCGGATGCGGATCCCCTTCAATCATGCTGGTCTGGGCCACCTCAGGCCGCACCACCTCGAGAATTCCCTTCATACCACCTTCTTCAACCGGAGTTTCATCCGCTTTTTCAAACGCGGCTTCATACTCCACTTGCGTAGGGGCTTTTTTCAGCATACTGATGCTGACAAGCACAGAACCGACACGCGTCGGTACACGAAGCGCGGAACCGTCCTGCGGACCCGCATCCGGCACAACTTCGCCGATGGCCGCTTTCACACCAGTGCTGGTGTCAATAATGCCTACCGAACCGCTCAAAGCACGGCCCGCGGCACGTCCGCGGCCCCAGCCGCCGAGATTACGCTGTTCGCCCGCGGTCACGCCATGAACCGTTGTTTTCTGCGCGCGCTCAAGAGTAAAGGTCGTATTCTGAACTTCAACTTCAGGCGCACTGCAGTTGGTAGTGCAGCTGGCCGGTGAAATGACTTTAGTGCCTGTCCCGCCTTGACCGCGCCGCAAGACGCCGCGATGGTTGACCCCGTAAACTACCTGCTGAATACCACTGTCTTTAGGAGGCGCTGGAAGATTGATCAGATCAATAGGCAGGGCCAGAAAAGGTTTGAGCGAGTCAACCGTCAGGTACTGACCGCTGGTTTCGTCCACGGCCTTGATGCCCGTGACTTTCACCATTTTTTCCGCAGACTTGATTTTATCGTCACGCAGATTGCCAACACGCACAAAACGCGGCGCGGAAGCAGGAAGGGTCCAGAGCTCTTTCATGTAACCGGGGCGCTTTTCAGTAACTTCATATTCCCACCACTCGACCCAGCCGTCCAGATCAATGCCGCGGTCAAATTCATAAAGCAGCCATTTCTGCCATTCGGGCAAAGTACCGCGCTTGGCCTGTTTACGCATCAGACGCTGTTGCTCCGGCGTCCACTGCTCAAACACGCTGGTCCATCCGCCCGAGTCCTTGACCCGGCTGTAGCGGTGGATCACCAAAGTACCGTCCGCCTTGCGCATAGCGTGTGAAGAATTGCGCACGCGAATACGACTCCAGCCCATGGTGTTGTCATATTCCAGGGAACTTGCCGCTTTTTCCAATTCCAGTTCCTTGCGGACAACTGTGCCGCCCTCGCCTGTTTCGATCAGGATGCCGTCTGTATCCGTTTTCTCGTCAATACCGCCTTCTTCAACTACACCACCGGCGGTTGTATCAGTTTTCTGGCGGATGCCATTAAGAAATTCAAGAGCATAACGGTCAGGATTTTCCGCGAAAATTTTGAAAGTTTCCCGGCCAATGCCGCCAAAACCGTTGACCATGAGCTTGACGGGGCCCTGCTCATCCTTGATTTTTTTCCGGACTTCGGACCGTTTGACGTCAGTGCGCGCCGGACGGAAGGCCCGGTCACGTTCAATACGCTGGCCATTGGGCTGATAAGCGTCTTTTTCTTCTGCAAAACGTCCAGCCTGGCGAGGAGTACCCATTTGCCAGGCGCTGTAACCGCCCGCGCGGGTGCTCATGATGACCGTGATTTTGACGACCTGTCCGCCGCCGGCGTCACGCCGGTCATCGATTAATTTTTTAAGACGGGTGGAAAAGACCGTGGCTTTGTACTCGCTAGCGGAATAACGTCCGCCGTTTTCCTCGCGGTCACGAAACGCGCGCAACGGCTGAGGCAGTTCTCCCCGGCCCGCGTTACCGCGCTGAAACCATTCGTCCCAGTTGGAATCCGGGTTGTCACCAGAGAACACGGTATCTCGCGCCAGAGTTTCATAATCAAGCGGAATGTCCTGGCGAAGTTCAATTTGACTGCGGGAAGCGTCATAACGTAAAGCGCCCGCGGGCAGGACTTTTTCAAGGTGCTGGAACAACGCAGAGGGATTGGCGTTGAACCATTCCCGAAAAGCCGGAATGCTTCCCGGGAATCTGTAACCCGTGTCTCTTGCTTCAAGCTCATGAATACCCTTGACCAGCAGACCAAGGTAAGAATCCGTGCCTGTAAAAATGCCGGATGTATCGGAAACCGGCACAAGAATTTTACCTTCTTCAATCATCGACATGGGAAGACGTGAAAGAAGACCCACAAGTCCGGTTGAAATCTTGCGCACCGCCGCAGAACGCCAGTCCTGCTCCTGCATATAAGCAGCGCGGCGCCGGTCAAAGCTTTCCTGGTCTCCAAGGGTTTCCCAGCCTGTAAAAAAGCTCTGCAGTTCGGTCAATTCTCCGAAAGTCGCGACGCCCGGGAAAGCATCCTGGAACGCGCGCGCCTGTTCCGCGTAGTCAAAATTGATTCCGCGGGCACGGAGCACCGCAGCGGCTTCGGCTTCCCGGCCTTCGGGAACAAGGTAATAAGTGACTTCAGCCGTCGTTTGATTGTGGCGGCCTCCGTCAGTTTTTTCCGTAACATTCACTTTTCTGACATCGACAAAAGAAGGAAGGTTGGTCCTCTCGTTCTGCGCCTGAGGTACTCCGCGCGACCATTCCAGAAGCAGATAGGAGATGGCCCATGCCATTTTCTGCCGGTCCCCGCGAAAATATTTGATATTGTAAGCTTCTTCTTCAGGAAGCCAGCCAAGACGGATCATACGTTTGAAGATCCGCTCAAGGTTGTAGGAAGTTTCACTAAGCTTGCGGATTTCCTTCTGGGCGTCAGCCTTGATGTCCGCGGCTTCTGAAAATTTTTCGGCGGAACGGGCTTTGACGTTTTCGGTCACGGCCCATGCGTAAATCTGGGCAAGCTGCCATTCGACATCCGTAAGGCCGCCGCGCGCGATCTGCCCGGGCCGCGAAGAATCGAAAAGAATGACTTCCCAGGGATCCAGGGACGCGGTTTCCATGAGGGTAAAAGGAAGTTTCTTGCCGGAACGCGCGGCTTCAAGCGCCAGAAAAGTAACTGCCAGCGGCTTGACTGGGAATGTTTTCTGGCGGTCGAGTTCGGTGGAACGCGGTATGGTGAAGTTTTTTCCACGCTGCAGGATCTGCTCGGCAATCAAAGGATTTTCCATCAACCAGGCCACGAAAGGCGCCAGGCGCTCTTCCATGATATGCACGACTTTGGCATCACCCTTGAAAGTAATGGTGTAAAGGCTCATGACATATCCGGCCGCTTCGAAAATTGTCGCCCACAGACGGGTGTCGCCCGGCATTTCCTGAGCTTCGGCCAGCCTCAGTGCTGCGGGAAGAAGCGACGGCTCATAAAGGTCAAGCATGCCTTTTTTGCGGTATTCGTTTTCAAGAAGCAGGGTCTGATAGCGGCGTGACATGGTGACTGCTTCCCGAAATGGACGCTTGTCCAACCAGCCATTTTTGCGGTCCGGATCTTTCTGGTCCGTGTTCATGATGAGCTGACCGAAATCATGAATAAAATCGCGGACATAGTGGCGCGCGGTCAAGGCCGGCAGAGTCACGAACCAGATGGCCGCGGTCGCGAGCGTGCCTAAAAGCGAATTAAGGTGTCTTTTGGCAAAAGCACCGTTAGGCAGATGGACCCACAAAAGAAGGAACAGAAGCCAAGGTGAAATAAAGTAGGCGCCGAGGACCACTGCCAATGTGGCAATGGCCCGCCCGTTTGAAAAACTGCGCAGCCATTCGCGCCAGACAAGGCCGCTGACAACGCTCATTTTTTTCCAGCGCATCTTGATAGAAAGCCCCACACCCTTCCAGAACGGCAGGCCGGGATGAATAATATGGGATTGTTCAAACCGGAGAAATTCTTCACGGGTGTTTTCAAGGTCTTCATTGGCACCCATCTGCTCGTAAGCAGATGTCACCTGCGAAACTTCGCCGACCTGTTTCGGATCCTGGTCTTCAACCCCAGCATAAGTAGCCGTGTATTCGCTCAAAATAACTCTAGCGCCTTCAGCTTTGGCACGCTCCACCGCAGTCCGGACCTTCGAAGCTGCGCCGCGGGAATGAGAACTGTAGCCAAGAATGACATGACTGGGTCCGGGAGTTTTGCGAGCCGGATCAATCTGGCCGTCCGGGCCTGAAATCTCAGGTTTGCCGTTGCGATAAAGACGTTCATGGTCGCCCACAGTGCGCGCCTGGTGCACAATAAGGCCTTCGGGTGAAAGTTCAAGCTCGAGGCCAGCGCGGACTTCGCTGCGCTTTGCAAGAATGGCGCGCAGACCAGCGCGGAACATTTCCTGTTTGTAAGTCAGTCTCATACGGTTCTGTTTAAAACTATTGTAGTCAAAAAACTGGCGGGCAAATTCACCGTCATTGCCCGTGATTTTGTCGTCCCAGGAACTCATAACTTCAAAAAGCTTCAGGTACTCTTCCAGCTCTTCCATCGTCGTCCGCTTGACGATTTCATTGATCAGGTGCTCACGCGCTTCCGCACTGGTCTCTTCGGCCAGGTCGCGAAGCCGGTAGCCGGTTCTTTTTGTGATGTTAGAGTACAAAAGCGCGGTGAAATAGCCATTGGCCGCGCGCCAGTGAAGTGGAAGGCCAGTCAGGAGGCTTAAAACAATTGCAATCAAGCTTCCGGCCCAGATCCTGGCCGTCAAAAGGACGTAACGCAAACCATACCATAATTTCCTACCACGCCCCGCGTTCAGAAATTGCTGTTTGAGAAGGAACTGATTCTCTTTTAGTTTGGAAAACCTCGCCATGGCCTTGAATGCCCGGTCATGACGGAACTGGAAAGCCCAGGTTTTGTCCCAGTAGGAAGCCAGAACACGCCATCTCATGGAACTGTTGTTTTCTCCCACCGAAGCATAGAAACTGCGGGGTTCATGACGGTCGAGGCTCAGGAAGTAACGGAGTTCGCGCGGATGAGCAAGCAGCCACGCGATGACTTCAGCGCGGTGCGCGTCTACCATCACAAGAGCGTTTGGTACGCGGGAAGTGTAAATGCGCCATGCAAGCTCCACATCACGGTAAAAATCAATCGGGAGCTTGTTGTTTTCTTCATTGTATTTTTTGAACAGGACTCGCGCAATTGGAGGCAGCGAGAGTGTACGCAGGGCTGGCTGCCGCAGCTGATTGTCAAACATGTTTTTGAAGGAATCAAATTCTTTGCGGCGACGCAGCACAACAAGCGCCTGCTGGGAAAAAGTCAGGCGGATATTGCCGCTGACCGGTTCAATTTCAACGCCATCAACCTGTTTGACAGCTTCTTCAAGGCGTTTGACAGGGTCAATCTGGGAACGGGTAGGAAAGAAATTGTTCAAAGCGCCGGCCGGGAAAATCACCTGTACGGCCTGGTCGGGACGGACTGTGACCGGGTTTGGGTTTTTCCCCTGCAGCTGATAGATAAGAATGCGTGAAAGAACAGCGCCGCTTTCTTCATCCGGATTCTGCGTGTGCACTGAAGCGGAAAGCTGTCGGGCCGCCATCTCTACCATGTCACGCTGCGTCACATGCCGGAAATCCGCGGGCGCCATACGCATTTCATCCGCGCTTGCCGGTCCTGCGGTTAAAATGTCTTCCTGCTCAAAAATCCTGGCAGTGCCGGCTGCGCCGCGAATCTCGTCTTTCTGAGCTGCGTCATAATATCCCGCAACAGTGAAAACTCGATCATCGCGGGTCTTGACCGTAAAAGATTCATAAGCATCCGTGGTCCGGACTTCACTGCGCGCCAGCACGTTCAACACGCTGATAAAGCCCCAGAATATGTCTTCGGGGTTTTCCGGATTAAAACGGCGGGCCGTCGCCACATCTAAAAACTGTTTTTGCCAGAGCGCGTTGACAATTTCACGTGGATGGACCGTGAATCCGGCACTTTTACCTTTGGACCAGTCAAAACTTCCAAGAGCCTGACGGATCAGTTCTTTCGCGTCCTGGCCCGGGTAATGCCAGGCAATATTGTCCAGGACTTTTTTGACAAGATAGCGTGTGCTATTTGGTCTCGTGACCGGAGCGTCCGGATCGCGGACTGCTGCAAGCCTGGGAATAAACATGTCCACCTTCTTCGCGATGGCGTCGCGCTGCACAGCGGTTTCATCAAGTACCAGGTTTACGTAAAGCGGTTCAGTGCGGCCCGTGGCGCTGTCATAGCTTGAAGGCACATAGTTTTTTCCACCCTCGGCCATAAAATGACGGATAACGGGATAATTCGCGGCCACAAACGGCAACCAGCGCACGATGCGGATGTCGCCAAGCACGCGCACTCTCCCACCGGCCGGGGTTTTTGGATGAAGAGCAAGACTTAGATAGACTTCCATGGCACGATAAAAATCATAATCATCGAGCTTCAAACCCAGATCCCGCGCTCTTTCAAGAATCAGAGAAGGAAGCGTGCCTTGCAGTACAACATCGCTTCCGTCTTTGGCTTTGAAACGCAGAGCGTAAGGGGCCCGCACATCCACTTCATGGTTATGAAGAGAATTCGACTCAACAGCGATCCAGTATTTTTCGCTTTTTGGAAAAATCCCGAGATTGTTTGGACTTCTTTTTGAAGTATAGGACCAGCCGGCCTTGCTGGAACGAAGGCCAAAGCGGTTCAGGTACCATTTGGGCGCGATTTCAAGACCGACAATGTAATCATAAAATGGATTGCTCTCAAAACCGACCTTCTCCGCTCCCATGGCAAGAAGTTCATAAAGATCAATGACGCCCGGCGTGTTTTCAGCGCGTATCAGACTGCTCTTGCCGCCTTCCGACGTAAACACCAGGACCTGCTCCGGCCCTGCTTTGGCCTCTTCCTTGACTTGCGCGAGCACAGCCTGCTGGGCAGGTCCAATCGCATTAGGATGCACTGCAACGGCTTCGACCTGCAGGCCTCCGATTGAAAAATTAAACGGGCTGGAGGGGTCGGTGCCCAGCGCAAGCGCGTTAACGGTTCCCTCCGGAAGCAGCTCCTTGATTACAAGATCAAGCGCAACGGCAAGGCGTTCCCGTTCCGCGATCGTGTTAAAAGTTTCATCAGGATTAATCAGACGGAAAGCACGCAACCCCTGGAGGATTTCATCCAGGCTGGCTGCTGAGACCGTCAATTTTTCTTCCGGTTTCTGGCCAGGGCGCAAAATTCCCAGAAGAGTCTTTTTCCAGTCGGCGCCCAGCGTTGCTTCCGCGCGCGAAATAAGAATACGATTAAGCAGTCCGAATTTTTCCCAAAGCGGGTTCCCAAAAATAACAGCACGGTCAGCCTCAAGGTTTTCAAGCGCCGGTGCGTAGGAGGGTCCGCGCAGCGCCCTGTGAGCTTCCGCGGGATGATTCCAGAAATAATGGACCCAGAAAAATAGATCTTCGCCCAGATAAACCTGGTTCCGGCGCGCCGCATCATAATTCTGACGCTGAAGAAGGAGTGTGATCCAGGCCGCCAAGCGGATCAGGATCTGTTCACGAGCGTCTCCGGATTTAATCAGACGGTCGTGGCGCAGGACAGGCGGCTCAAGTTGAGCGCGGGCCTTGAGCTGGTTCGCGAAGTCATCCCAGTGGCTGCGGGCTTCCACGGTTACGGCAGCCGCCAGGGACGGGTGATCATCAAAAAGTCCGGGCTTGAGTGTGAGGACAGGAGCTGTGGCGCCCGATCCTGTCAGGCGGCCGCTTTTCTCAAATGAAAGCCAGCCGGGAAAAGCCTCCGCGGCCTGGGCAAGAAAATTGGAAACATGCACATTTTCTGAAACATCCGCCGGTGTTGTCTGCCCAGTGACTTCATGCACAACAGATTGGGCCGCGGCTGAAAGCCAGACAGGAACCTGAGAACCAAAAAACGTGCTCTGTGTAAACTGAATTTTGAGGCTGCCGTCCGCTTCAACTTGGACCGGGAAACGGGCATCCCTGTCGGCGGGTTTAAGCACACCTTCAAGAACTTGCTGGATAAAACGCAGCGCTAGCGGAAGGACAAGGTCTTCATTCCGCGCGAAAACTTCAGCGGAAGACCGGTCCGTAAAACCAAGGTCCTTGTGATGTTCCATGGCCGGAATTTCTTTGACCGAAGCAGGACGTCCTCCCCGGCCAAATATTCCAGCGCTGACACCCTGCGTGACCTGGGTGGACTGCGAGGCATCAGTCATTGAAGAAAGCTCCGCGGTCCTGGCCGCATCTTCCCTTCCTTTAGGGATCCCGACCAGGCGGATTGAAACTCCATCTTTTGTGACCACGGCTTCGCGTATCGCAGCAGCGGCCCGGGCGCCAGTCGTTGCGGACTCGCCAAGACGGAGCCAGAGTTTTCTCAGAAATACGGAAAAACCATTCTGAACGCGTCCGCGTTCGAGTACAAAAATTTCTTCAGGCAGAAGAAGACCGCGATCCAGAAAATACTGGCGCAGGCTGGCCAGGTCTTCCTGTCCGCCAAGAAGTTCGCGAAGCGCTTCCGCGCTCGCTCTTTCAAGAACTTTTTCAATGACATACTGATCATGAAGCGAGTGATAGATCCACAAATTACCGGCTTCTCCGTCAATTTCCGCCAGCGGCCGTCCGGACTGAATGCCCTGGAGTTCCGGGCGGTAAGATTCAAAATGCTCCACCAGGTTGAGGCGTGTCAGAAGATCGTCCACAACAAGGGCGCGGCGGGCATACTCCACAAGCCGGGCCGGGTCCTGACTCAAGCGCTGAACCGTGTTTTTGAAACTTTCTTCGTCCTGCATATTCTGGAAGTCGGGCAGCGGAGTGGTGCGCTGGCCGGGACGGAGCATAGTCAGACGGACAAGGTCGCGGTTATAAAAATAGAGAAAGGAAAAAAGCGTCTCGGGTTTGACGATCAGACGAATGTTCTGAGGACGGCCGGTCTGA
>CAZKMJ010000003.1:0-2409 GCA_964553835.1 uncultured bacterium | reverse complement strand
TCTTGACCTGGTCCACACATTTCGCGGCGCTGAAAGTTGAAAGGGGCAGGCCCTGTGTCCGCTGATAGCTGCTGGTGAAAAGAGGCTCTGCCAAAGCAAGGGCTGCGGGAAGAGATTCTCCGCGGCCATAATGCCACGCCTGCTGGTGGATTCGCGTAGGAGCGCGCAAGGTGTCCCTGTATAAATAGCGCCAGATGGCCGTGCGGTCAAATCCATAACGCGCTGCCTGTCGGGCATTGTCATGAACATGAATTTCGGCCGGAAGGTCGTAAAGACCGATTTCGCGGGTCACTTCCTCTTCCACTGAAACAGAGCGCTGATCCGCGGGCGCAAGTGCCATCTGTGCCTGAACGCGGTCGAGCGGGGCCACAACTTCAATCGCAATCTGGCCGCGCGCAATTTCCTCCGCGGTCGCTGGCCGGAGACTTCCATCCGCGGCGCGGTTTAAACGGAGAACAAAAGAGCCTTCATTGGAAACTTCAACACCCGCGGGCAATTCACTTTCCGAACTTTTGATTTTCTGAAAACGCCTGGCTTCGAGCTGTTTAAGAATCCAGACAAAATCACCAGAGCGTATTCCTTTCATTTTTTCTTCAAGCCCGCCTTTGGTCTGCCGGCGGAGAAGTGTCAGGAATTCTTCCCAGGTTCCTGACTTTTCAAGAATTTCATGCAGTCTGTCCAGATAGTCGTCAGGGCCCCATGCATTGATCAGGACCTGGGCGAAATCATCCACGGTCCTGGCAGACCACCACGAGGACAATTTGTGACGTAAGCGATAGCTGAGGCCGCCCGGTCCAGCCCATGAAACTTTGCTGGCAGCCGCCCGGCCGATCGATTTAGCTCCGAAACCAAGCACATCCGAAACAGCGTCTCTGCGCTGTTTATTTCTAGTCGTAGTTTCAACACGCGCTTCAGACCGCGCCTGCCGGAGTGAACCCTGGCGGTCCAGCACCCACGACTGGCTGTAGTTAAGAGAAGGAATACTCACTTGATAAAGAACGGTTCCGTCTTCCTCATCCTGCCGGACCAGCCGAGCGTCTCCAAAAAAATCGTGGTTAGAAGCAATCAATTTTTTGAGAGCGTTGTCGATCGCCTCAAGGCTCCAACCCTTCTCTTTCAGTGCACGCACACCGGCCGTAAGCGCCGCACCAAGCGGTACTACGGAGCTTCGGAATTTCATGAGCATCCACCGCTGGTCCACGGGTGAAGGGTTGGACAAAAGCCTCGCGCCAAGCGAGCTTTCGGTAGCGGTGAAAGATTCAAGGCGGGCATGGTCACTGCCCATCATGACTTTTTCGTATAACGAATCGTCCTTAAAAATTGTGATCCGGGGTGAAATGACCAGATACGGCACCCGCTTTTCTCGCAGAAGATCTTCAATGCCGCGACGGTGAAAGCCGCCCGCAACAAGCGCGACCGGCTTTCCTTTTTCCTGCTGCGAGAGAGTGAGCAGGTTGGACACAAGTTTCTGGTCTCTCTGACGGGATTTAATGTAAAACGTCCCGGCCTGCTGCAGCCAGGAAGAGTCGGCGGAAGTTTCCGGCTTACCGGCGCCAAACGCGTGCAGCCGAGCAGCCATGTTATCAAGGTTCATTTCCTCCTGGCGGGACAGATAACTTTCATATTCCTTGCGGGTTGCCTTCAAGTTCAACAGATTCTGGACAATTTCAAAATCATGAGCGAGTGTGACTAGAGATTTTTCTGCCGGCGTCCTTACAAGTTTTTCTTCCAGGCGCGTTTCAAGGGTCGCGATTTCCTCAAACAGCGCTTCAGGCTGGATTTCTTCCTGAAGGATAGCGGCGCCAGCCCATCGAAGAAGGTGCGGGAAAGACAGAAGCGAAAAACCGGAAGACCTTGCTTCTCTTTGCAGCATCTCAAAAAAAGCGCGTACGCTTTTGATTTCCGGAAAAACTTTCTGGTCGAGCACCCAGCCGCGGAAATTTTTAAATCTCTGATCGTCATTGAATTCACGCAGGCCCTGGATCAAAAAAACGCGGACTTCTTTGGATCGAACATGTTCCTGGATGGAATTTGCCAGAGCATCAATCTCCGCGGGAAGAGTTTCAACCTGCAACTCGCCTTCTATTTCAACCGATTTCAGAAGCCTGGTCAGGCACGGCCACTCAAACTGCATGCGTGCGTCAATCAAATCCAGACCCAGGTATTTTTTTGAAAAAAGCGCCAGGACATTCAGATATTCCTGATGGTCAGGATTAAAGCCATTGAACCCGCGCCGTTCGCGCACCAGCCGGGCAAGCTCCGGATTCAGATTACGAACTTCAAGATCAAGCAGAAGCTTTTGATACGCAGCCAGCCATTCCGCCACCTGTTCTTTGCGGGAAATAAGGTCATAAAAAGTCTGGTAACTTTCAAGATAAAGGTCTGGATCATCGATACCGTCAACACGCA
>CAZKMJ010000002.1:0-35085 GCA_964553835.1 uncultured bacterium | reverse complement strand
CATTGATGTCCAGGCCGAGGCTGGAGAGGAAAAAACCTGTCAACCCGCCAATAACGAAAAGGCCAATGAAACCCAGCGCGTAAAGCATGGGCGTCTCATAAGAAACCGACCCTTTGAAAAGAGTGGCCGTCCAGTTGAACACCTTGATGGCTGACGGGATAGCGACAAGGAAACTCAAAAGCGAAAAAACGATGCTGGCATAAACCGACTGCCCGCTGACAAACATATGATGGCCCCAGACAAGGAAACCGTAGACCGCAATCGCAAGGCTTGAAAACGCCACAAAGCGGTAGCCGAAGATTTTTTTCCGGGCGAAGGCCGCAACCAGCTCACTCTGAATGCCCATGGCCGGCAAGATCATAATATAAACAGCTGGATGAGAATAGAACCAGAAAAGATGCTGGAACAGGACCGGGTCGCCGCCCAGCGCGGGATTAAAAATCCCGATATGAAATCCTCTTTCAAGCGCAACCAGCACAATGGTGATCGCCACAACCGGCGTGCCCAGGATCATGATCAGGCTGGTGGCATACATGGCCCAGATAAACAACGGGAGGCGGAACCAGGTCAGGCCTGGCGCGCGCATCTTGTGAATGGTCACGATAAAATTCAGGCCTGTCAAAATCGAAGAAAAACCGGCCACAAAAGCGCCCAGCGCCGCAAAAATAACGCTCGAATTCGAGTAGGTGCTGCTGTACGGCGTGTAGAAGGTCCAGCCTGTGTCCACGCCACCCGTGGCAATAGCGCCAAAAGCAAGCGCGCCGCCCAGAATGAAAATATACCAGCTGGCCAGGTTAAGCTTGGGAAAAGCAAGGTCCCGCGCTCCCACCATAATCGGCACCAGGAAATTTCCCAGCACCGCCGGAATAGACGGAATCAGAAAAAAGAACACCATGACAACGCCATGCATGGTGAAAATGCGGTTGTACATTTCTGAAGTGAACAGGTCGCCGGCAGGCGTCATAAGCTCAAGACGTGCCAACAAGGCGAAAAGACCGCCGACGGCGAAAAACAGGGTGACTGAAACCAGATATAGAATCGCGATACGCTTGTGGTCCAAAGTCAGAAGCCAGGACTTGACTGTGTGCCCGTTGTTTAAATAATTTGTTTTTTCGCTCATGACGTTGTGCCCTTCTTGCCCAGGTCCGCCTTTAAGTATGCCAGAAGCTGCATAATCTGCTCTTCATTCATCTGGGCGGAATAAAGAGGCATGGTTGGCTGATATCCTTTGACCACTTTGGATGCAGGTGTCAGGATCGATTCCCGCAGATATGTTTCGTCGGCCTTAATCGTGCGGCCGCCTTCCAGTTCCACCTGCTTGCCGAAAATACCGTCGAGTGCAGGCGCGCGCGTTGCGTCTCCATGGCAGGAAACACAATTGAACTGCTTGAACAGCTTCTCACCCTTCTGAACCATGGATTCGGCTCCAGCCCCAGGCTCTTTTCCTTCAAGCCAGGCCTGGTAATGCGCTGGCTCCATGACATGTACCCAGCCAATCATACGGGAGTGATTGGTACCGCAATATTCAGCGCAAAATAAATGGTATTTCCCGGGTTTGGTCGGCTGAAACCACATGTGGGTGTAGCGTCCCGGCAGCACGTCCATCTTGGTACGGAAGGCTGGAACGTAGAAACTATGGATCACGTCCTCAGAGGTCATGGTCAGCTTGACCGCCTGCCCAACCGGGATATGCAGCTCATTGATTTCCCGCTTGCCTTCCGGATGCTGCAGTTTCCACATCCACTGTTTACCGACCACAAACATTTCAACCGCGTCCTTGGGGACCCGCGCGTTGACAAAAAACAGATAAGTCGCCCATCCAAAGATAGTGACTGAAATCAAAAGCGGAATGACGCTCCAGGCCACCTCAAGCAGCATGTTAGGATGCACTTCCGTGCCCGTTTCGCTCTCAGACTTGCGGTGAAACTTGATCGAAAACCAGATGACCAGTGTAAAGATCAGACAGCAAAAGAAAACCGTCAAGGCCACCAGGTAAAAATAGAGGCTGTCTACGCCGGTGGCGATGGTAGAAGCGTTTTCAGGAAACAGCGGGAAAAATTGCTTCACAGGGCACCCGCCTTGCCGCGCTCAGAACGCAACATCATACCAATACTCAAAGCCACGCCCAGAGCAGTCAAAAAGCCGGCGACCCTTAAAAAATTCATGACAAATAAACCATATTTTCCGGTCATGGGATCATAATGAAAGCAAAGAAGCAGGAGCTGGTCAACCAAAGTGCCAATTTTACCCTGAGACGCTTCGATCAGCGAAAAACGCAAATCTCGGGGCGCGTACTCAAGTCCGTAAAAATAGCGGGCAAGCTTTCCTTCCGGCGTCACAATCATAATACCCCCGGCATGCGCGTACTGGCCAGATTTGGAATCATACATGTAGCGAAAGCCCGCGGCCCGGGTCACGGCATCAATAGATTTTTGCTCTCCCGTCAAAAAGTGCCAGCCGTTCTCCGCGCCTTTTCTTTTATATGAAGTCATGTATTTTTCTTTTTTTACCAAAGCATCTTCCGGCGTATCCTTGGGATCAATGCTGATGGTCACGATCTGGAATTCCCTGCCAACATCCATTTTTAAAGGCCGGAGAGCCTTAACCAGATCTTCAAGAACAAGGCTGCAAAGCATGGGGCAGCGAAAATAAACCAGGTTCAGGATCACGGGCTTGGAACCAAAATAATCCCCCAGCTTTACGACATTCCCCTGCTCATCGTGGAAAACTGTGTCCAGTGGAAGCTGCTGATTCAGCTTTTGATCAATCCCGATTTCCCGGACCAGGTCCGCGACTGGTTTCTGCTGGGCAAGCGGAAGTTGGACGCTTTCCGCGAAAACAGAACCGGCGAAGGCCAGCATCAGAACCAGGAAAATGCTGTGAATTTTTTTCATACCGCGGCCTCCTGCTTCGGGGCTTGCGGCCTTTTCGCCAGGATTTCCATGGCACGCGCGACGGGAATCCGCGCAATGCCGGTTTCCTGGTTTACCCAGGCATAAGCATTCAAAGCTGCCTGTTGTTCACTTTGAAATTTTTCCAGGTCCTGGGCCGGAAAAACCTGCAGGCGTGGTTCCGGCGGCTGGACGTTGGTTTCCATCATGGGCGGAAGTGCCTTGTCCCGGGTCTTCAGAAAAAATTGAAGCCCTTTGTAGCTGGCCAGGCTGAGGAAAATGCCAGCCGCTATAAAAATACCGAGCACAAAAAGTGAAATCCAGATCAGGGAGGGTTTCACGTCTGTTTTTTCATAATTTCCAGGCTGATTTCCGCCGTGACCATGCTGGCTCATGAGTGCCTTTCCACAGCTTCACGCTGCCAGCAGAAAACCGCCAGCCAGACGCCGCCCATGCCGAGCCAGATTAAAATGTCCATCGGATTAAAATAAAATGTTTTGGAAAAAGACGGCTTGATGATCCATGTCAACTCAATAAACTTGGCCGCGAAAATAATAGCGGCAATCGGCCAGAGGGTTTTCGGGTCCCGCTTCCAGCTGCGGATCAAAAGCAGGAAAAACGGGACAATAAATTGAAATCCAACAGTCAAAAGCCCAACCACTTTCCATCCACCGTTGCTGCGATTGATATACCAGAAAGCTTCTTCAGGAAGGTTCCCGGACCAGATAATCAAAAACTGCGACAATGTCATGTAGGCCCACAGCATAGTGAACGCCAGCATTAGATTACCCAAATCATGAATGCGGCCCGGCGTCTGCTCGGGTTTGTCCGCAGGCTTCTGGCAGAAAGCCATGACCAGAATGCTGAAAGAGAACATTTCAAGCCCGTTTCCAACCATGAAAAGAGCGCCGTAAATTGTAGAAAACCATTCGGGTTCCAGCGACATGGCCCAGTCAGTCGCGGCCAAGGTCATGGTCAGCACATAAAGAAGAAGTCCGATACCGCTAAAACCCTGGAGACCGGAAGGCGCTTCTTCCTGTTTTCTGGCTTCATGGCTCCAAGCCGTAAGGACCATAGAAGTCACAACCCAAACAATGAAACAGATGGCGGCGCGAAGGTAAAAACCATTGACCGTCAGATACTGGGCTTTGAATCCGGTAAAATGATGATGGCCATGCGCCCACGGGAATAATTCTTTAACGCCCAGCGCCAGTGGAATGAAAAAAATGACCAGAAGAGGCACGGTGCGCACGGAAGCATCCAGATAAACCGCGATGGCACGACCCCATCCACCGCCGGTCAGGTGATGAATCATTCTCAGGCCCATGGCGCCAAGCGGTAGCGCCATCCAGAAAAGGAACGCTACAAGATAAGCCTGAAGAAAATGCGCGCGGTCCTGCATGCCGAGCACCACCGCGACCCCAAGTAATATCAATCCGATAATAGCTGATTTTTTCATGCTTTATTTCCCGCAAGCTGCTGTTTGTCCGCAGCCGAAAGTTCGGCGGCCGGCGCGTTCTGGCTAAGCTGCAACGCGCGCACATAGGCCACAATGGCCCAGCGGTCCGCGGGCTGGATCTGAAACGCGTAATCCTGCATCACGCCAAAACCATGGCTAATGACATCATAAATGTGCCCGTCCTCAATATTGCGCAGCTTGTCACTGTGAAACGTGGGCGGCACGGGCTTGAATCCGCGGCGGATGACCATGCCGTCACCTGTTCCAGCAGCACCGTGGCAGACGATACAATAAATATTGAAACGCTCCTGACCGCGCTTTAAAAGCTCCTCTGTCACGGGCACTGGGCTTTTCTGCACCAGCTTTCCTTCCGCGGTCTTGCCCTGATAAAATTCCGTGTCTTCATCAAGGTGCCCGCGCGCCACAACACCGTCAATCAAGGGTCTTTCCGAACGGCCATCCGGGAAAAAACCGGTTTCATGATAAGGTTTAAACCGCGGCTGGTCTTTCATGTCATTGGTGCAGCCGGAAAAAAAGCCGGCGGTTAAAAGCACCAGAATGGAAATCAGCCTCGTTTTTGTCACTTTAATGCTCCACCTGAGATACGCTAACCGGTTTCAGGCCTTCCAGGAATTTACGCGTGTTCTCAAGATCAAATTTTGGATCGCCCGACTCAATGCAGATAAAAAAACGGTCATCTGAAGCCTTGGCAAAAGCAGGCACGTTAAAAACCGGATGATACGGCATGGGGAGCCCGTTCATGGAGATCAATCCAATGACCGCGCCAAACGCGGCGGCCAGAATCGTGATTTCATAAGCCGGCGGCAAAAAAGACGGCCAGCTGTGCAGCGGTCTTCCGCCGATGTTCCACGGATAATGGATCACTGACGCAAACCATTCCATGGCATAACACCCAAGCCCGCCACAAATAGCGCCGATCAGCACAACAAGAGGAAGTTTGTTCTTATGAAGATGGAGAATATCCAGAATTTCATGAATCGGATAAGGAGAATACGCGTCCAACTTGCTATACCCCGCGTCCTTAACCTTGCGCGTGGCGTGGATAAAGTCCTCCTCTGTCGCAAACTCAGCCATTAGGCCGAAATAAGGCGTTTTGGGTTTCTCAGTGTGCATGATTGTCTGTTTTTTTCTTCAATATGGTTTTCATTTCAAAAATGGAAATCATGGGCAGCGCCTTGACGAAAAGAAGCACAAGGCTCAAGAACATGCCGATTGTCCCGGTAAACATGGCCCAATCCCACACGGTCGGATGGTATTCGCCCCATGAAGAGGGTAGAAAGTCGCGATGAAGACTGACCACAATGATCACAAAGCGCTCCAGCCACATGCCGATATTCACGATGATGGAAATGATAAAAAGCAGGAAAGTGTTGAGGCGCACCTGACGGAACCAGAGCAGCTGGGGCGTCATGACGTTACAGAAAATAAGAGCCCAATAGTAATATTTGTAGTAACCACCCGCGCGGTTCAAGATCATGAAAATCTCATACTTGCTGCCGCTGTAAAACGACATGAATACTTCCATGAAATACCCGTAGGCCACAATCAAGCCTGTGGCCAGCATGACCTTGGACATATTATTCAGATGATGCTCTGTGATGAAATCTTTCATCCCAAAAATCGCGCGGATGGGAATAACCAGAGTCAGAACCATGGCAAAGCCGGAATAAATCGCGCCCGCCACAAAGTAAGGCGGAAAAATAGTGGTGTGCCAGCCGGGGATGACCGAAACAGCGAAGTCAAAGCTGACGATCGTATGCACGGAAACGACCAGCGGCGTGGCAAGGCCGGCTAATAGAAGGCAGGCGGTTTCATAACGGCCCCAATGCGCCGCGGAACCACGCCAGCCCAGTGATAAAAATCCGTAAACTAACTTCAAGATCGCGTTCTTGGCCTTGTCGCGCATTGTGGCAAGGTCGGGAATCATACCTACATACCAGAAAAGCATTGAAACCGTCGCGTAAGTTGAGACCGCGAACACGTCCCAAACCAGCGGGCTTCGAAATTGCGGCCATAGCGCCATGGTGTTGGGATAGGGAAAGAGATAAAAAGCGCGCCAAGGGCGGCCCGTATGAAAAAGCGGGTAAAGACCGGCGCACATAACTGCGAAAATCGTCATAGCTTCAGCAAAGCGGCTGATGGACATACGCCATTTCTGTTTCAACAAAAGAAGGATGGCGGAAATCAGAGTGCCTGCATGGCCGATACCAATCCACCAGACAAAACATAAAATGTCCATGCCCCAACCCACCGGAATCATGACCCCCCAGACCCCGATGCCCACAACCAGCAGCATGACAATGGTCAGAAGCACAAGTCCCGCAAGACCAAACGCCAGCGGCGCGGTCATGAGCCACGCCTTTGGAGGCAGCTCCTTGGTCAGGATGACAGAGGTGATTTTTTCCGTGACCGTTGTATTGGTATGCCCCGGCTGGATGACCGGCAGAGTTTCCGTTTTAGCCGACATTACAACGCCTCGATTTCCGGATTCACATTCCGGAGTTTAGCCAGATAAGTCGTCCTGGGCTTGGTGTTAAGTTCTTCCAGCATTCCGTAATTCAACGGCGACTGTTTGATTTTGGAAACTTTGCTTTCAGGATCACGCAGGTTGCCGAACACAATGGCTTCGGCCGCACAGGAAGACTGACAGGCCGTGACAATTTCGCCGTCTTTGATCTGGCGGTCCTCTTTTTTGGCCTGGATCCTCGCGATATTAATTCTCTGCACACAGTAAGTGCATTTTTCCATGACGCCGCGGCTGCGCACCGTAACATTGGGGTTACGCAGGAATTTCAGGATTTCTGTCTGATGGTCCGAATACTCGAAGAAATTGAAACGGCGCACTTTGTACGGGCAGTTGTTGGAGCAGTAACGCGTACCCACGCAACGGTTGTAGGTCATTTCATTCAGCCCTTCGCTGCTGTGCGTTGTCGCGCCCACAGGGCAGACCGGCTCACACGGCGCGGCTTCGCAATGCATGCAAAGAACGGGCTGATGCACATTCTGCGGGGCGTCCGGATTCCCGCTGTAGTAATGGTCGATGCGCAGCCAGTGCATTTCACGTCCGCGCGCCACTTCTTTCTTGCCCACAATCGGAATATTATTTTCAGACTGGCACGCCACTACACAAGCGTTACAGCCGGTGCAAGCATTCATATCGATAGCCATGCCCCAGGCGTATTCTTTTGAAAGCGGCATGTCAGGATAAAAATTAGACCCCGCGGGAATATGCGGCCCCGCCTCTTTCACCCACTTGGGATCATGCAAGTGCTCTTGCAAAGTATTAGCGCGCACATGGTCGCGGCCTTCAATACCATGATGCTCCTGAGTGCAAGACACGGGAAATTTTTTGCCGGTCTTTTGAATGCTTGCGCCGGAAACGGTCCACGAATCTTTGGAAGTGCGCAAGCCGTAAACACTGAAACCGGTGCCGGTGCCAACTTTTCCAGAACGCGCACGGCCATAACCCATAAATACAGTCACGGAATTATCCGGGTGGCCGGGCACAACCCAGACCGGACCTTCCACACTGCGGCCGCCCGCATCCAGCGACACCACATCCGAATTTCCAAGGCTTAATTTTTCAGCCATACGAGGGCTGATCCAGACCGTATTGTCCCAAGTCAGTTTGGTGATGGTTTTGGGCAGCTCCTGAAGCCATCCGTTGTTGGCAAAGCGCCCGTCAAAAAGTGTCGGGTCAGGGCGGAAATTGATTTCGATTTTGTCCGGGCTGCTCGCAGCGGGAACTTTGAAAGAATTCAATTTGAGCGAGATGTTTTTAGAAGAAAAATCGGAACCCTCCACAACGCCATCATGCAGCGAACGTTTCCAGTTGATGTTTTTGCCCTTCCAGAATTCCTGCAGGATTTCATGGCCGGGCTTTCCGGGCTTGCCTTGGAAGATTGAAAGAATTTCATGCGCGGAGCGGCCGTCAAAGAGCGGGAGAATCAAAGGCTGTATCAGTGAAGCCGTGCCGTCATAACCGCGCGCATCCGACCATTGCTCCAGGTAATGCGCTTCCGGCAAGTGCCAATGACTGTGCTCGGAAGTTTCATCTTCGTAAAGACCAAGATGAACACGCATTTTCACTTTTTCCATGGCCGGACCAAAATTCAGGTCCGCGGGAGCATCAAAAAGCGGGTTCACGCCGAGCATAAGCAGGACTTCTACCGAACCGGCTTTCATGTCGTTTACAAGATCCGTGATGGATTCCACATTTCCCTGCGGGTTGGTGTCCGTAGGCTGGATATAAACAACGGTTTTACCCGCGTTGCCAAGCGCAGCGTTGATGGCATGCGCAAGCGCGTGCACTTCCGCGCTCTGGGTTTCACCAGCAATAACCAGGCTCTTGCCTTCATTTCTTTTCAGATCCTTGGCCACAGCACTGATCCACTTTTCATGCGCTTTCACAGCCGACGCGTCATAACCCGGCGAGCTGACACCCAGCTGTGCCGCAATGGCCGCGGCAAGCACGGGAATGTCCCCCGCGCGAAGACCCAGACGGTGGTCGGCCGAAGCACCGGTCCCTGTAGGCGTACTTTCAACCGAGTAGAGACGGTTCATTTTGGTATCGCCGGAACGGACCTGACGTTTTCTTGAAAACTCACGCGTATATTTCACATGCCCCGGGCCTGAATTCAGAAAATCGCTGTCCAGTGCCAGAATGACGTCCGCGTTTTCAATCTTGTAAACAGGTGTGACCACTTCCCCAAAGGCAAGCTTGGCGCCTTCGCGCGAATTATCATCATGCACCGCTTCATAACGGTGCCACTTGGCCTGTGGCATTTCGGAAAGAATAGAATGAATCTGTACCAGAAGAGTAGGAGAAGAAATCGAGCCAGTCAGAATACGAAGGCCGGCGCCTTTTTTCGCGCGCTGAACCGAGAGCCATTCCGTCGCGGCCGCGGAAAACGCGTCCCAGCTGCTGATGCGGCTCATATGCTTCGGGCTTTGCGAGCGGTCCGGATCATAGAGGCTCAAAATGGAGGCTTGTGAAAAAACATCGGTCGCGCCCAGGCTTTCCGGGTGGTTGGGATTGCCTTGAATATGTGTTGGGCGGCCCATATTACTTTCCACAAGAAGCCCGATCGCGGATCCCTGAAACGGCATGGCTGTGGCAAAAAACAGCGGCTTGCCCGGAATGATTTGCTCCGGCGCTTTCACATAAGGAACGATTTTTTCTACAGGCTGCTTGGTGCATCCACCCAGACCGGCAAGAGCAAGTGATGCGCCCATGATTTTCATGAAATCGCGGCGGGTCATTTCATCCGGAAGAGGGCGCGCCTTGTCCGGAAATTCACTGGCCATATGCTCCAGAAATTCCGGAGTCTCAACAATTTCAGAAAGACTGCGCCAATAGTCGCGGCCCCAGACCGAAGCGATTTTCTCGCGAATTACCGTCCAATCCACAGCGGGTTTTTCGCCGCTCTGAATGGAATTATGAATTTCCTTATTTTGTTTATTCTCTTCGTTCATCGATGGCAGACCGAGCAGTCGGTCTTCTTTTGAATGTTGTATTCCTGGACCAGTTTCGGTCCCAGGGTCTTCTGGTCAGCAGCCGGTACCTGCCACTTCATGTCAAAGACATGGTCGCGCGGCCGAACATATTTTTCAGGATTGCGATGGCAGTCCAGGCACCACGCCATGCGCAAAGTGTTCTTTTTCATGGTCAGGGGCATCTGGTCGACCTGACCGTGGCAGGTGGAGCAGCCAATGCCTTTTTTCACGTGAATGCTGTGGTCAAAATACACAAAATCCGCAAGGTCATGCACCCGGATCCATTCAATCGATTTATCATTCTTAAAACTTTCACGCACGGGCTCAAGGGTCGGGCTGTCGGACCACATGGAAACGTGGCAGTTCATGCAGGTTTTAGTGGGAGGCACTCCCGCGACCGCGGAAGTTTCCACAGACGCATGGCAGTAACGGCAATCAATGCCAAGGCCGGCAACATGGTGCTTGTGGCTGAATGGAACGGGCTGCTCAACCGGAACGTTGACCTTTGTGTAATAGGAAGATTCGTTCATGGTGAACATAACATGCGCGGAGGCACCCACAATGAAAAGAAGGCCAAAAATACTGGCCTTCGCGATCGTATTTGCACTTTTTGGAAAAATCTGCGCCATTCGTCTGCCGGTTTAAGGTTGACGGTCTCTAGGGAAGTGAAAGGGGTATTGTAATGAAAAACCCGCTAAAAATAAATCGGAAATTAAGGTGTTAAGACAATTTAATGAAGTCTTTGCGGCCGGAATCCCAGCTGAAAAGTGCCTGTTCGCCTGCTTTTCCTGAAATGACGGAAATAACAAGATAAAGGACGTCCGGCCAGGCTGGATTACCGTCCGGAGCCGCCATTCGCTTGTCTTCCTCGGAAAAATAGGCCTCCGCATCAATATGGGAGTGATAAATGACCCGGACTGTCTCTTTTTTTGCCCGGTTTTCCTTCTGGATTTCCAAAAGACGTCGCGGATCGAGGAAAAAACCATTGCGAGAAGTCCGGGGAAACCGCTCCGGGTCCTTCTGATGGTACTCGTTTTGCACATTTTTACATGCAATTAGGCGGGTTAACGTATCGGGATCGGCTTCGCTGGACAAAATCAGGCCACAGCACTCGGAAGGATACTCACTTTCCGCCTGTTCACGGATTTTAACTAACAGTTCAGACTGAATCTGAATACTTTTCATCAGGACTCGATCATTTTGAGAAACCCGGCCAGATCAGTCAAGTCGGGGAAAGCGAAGTCCGCTCCCGCTGCCTTGAATTCTCCAACGGAGTAACGGCCTGTGGCAATCCCCACCGTACGTGACCCAATATGCTTTCCGGCATGGATGTCCCAAATCGTGTCCCCAATGACAAAAACCTGCCCGGGATCCAGCTCCTTACCGATGGCTTCGTGTCCGCGCAAAAGCGCCGTACGGGTCAGTTCCGGTCGCAGCGCTGAGTCGGAAGCGAATCCACCAAAACCAAAATGATGGCGGATGCCGCCGCGCTCCAGCTTGGACCAGGCGGCACGTTCAAAATTTCCCGTGGCCACACCAAGCGCCAGTTTTCTATCACGCGAAAGCTGTTCAAGAAGCCCGGGCACGCCGGGCATAAGCCGGAAACGCTCCGCTTTTAAAATATCACGGTCAAAAATTTCGAGATACCGGACGCAAAGTTTTTCATATTCACTGTCATTGAGTTTGCGGCCAAGGCTGGCCTGCGCGACTTCCTCAATAATGATAGGATCCGTTTTGCCGTCAGGAATGCAAGAGCCCCAGGCGTCATCAATGCCGAACATTTCTTTAAAGACAATGTTGAAAGCGTCCGCGCCAACACCACCGGTCAAAAGAAGGGTGCCGTCAATATCGAAGAGAAGAATTTTTTGAATCATGGAAGAACCTAAAAACGGGGAATTAGGCCGGAACTCTAATAGTTTCGGCACATTTGCTGGAGCTGGAAGCTCCGGCCTTCACTAGTCTTGATGAGCGACTTCGGCAATCCCGTTCGCGTTGATTTTCACGCGTACATAAGGATTGTTTTTGGAGCCCGCGCGTACCTTGCGGATCCACAGCTCAGCTGCGCCGGCAGGAACATCGAAAGACGGAGTGTTGGAATTCAGCGAAGAGCTCTTACCGCCTTTTTCACCCCTGACATCCGCCTCATAAGAACCTTCGCCTTCAAGATCGGTAAAAGTCAGCTTTCCGCCTTTGACATCGAAATCATCAAGCGGAGCAGCTTTTGAAAACCAGTATTTTACGATAATGTCCCGGCGCGCAATTAATGTGTCAGCAACAAATGCCTGGTCCGGTTCTTCAGCAAATTTTCCGGTTTTAACAATAGAGCGAATTTCTTCGTCGGTAAAAGATTTGATGATCTTGGCGGCCCAGAAACCGTCAGCTGCCGTTACGTCCTTGAAAACAAATTGAGGAAGGAAGGTTTTGAACTTTCCAGGATCGAACCCGTTATTATCAAAATAGCCGACAGCTGAAGACCGGGTGGCTTCTCCTGCTTCGCGCCATCTTTTCTGCCAGGGCTTTTCCCAAAAACCAAGGGTCCAGAAAGCCTTCTGGGTCTCCCCCGCGTCATAAAGATACTCATAGCCAACCATGGGCGGTTTAACACCGTCCGCGTCAGCGCCAAGCGCGCCCTGAAAACCCAAAAGATAATGCTTCAGCCAGGTTTTTCCATCCTCAGAAACCTCGTAGCTGCGCGTGAACTGATCATGGATTTTAAAATCATTCAGCCAGGAAGCAAAAACACGAAGCGCGCGGAGTTCGCGGCGCTGTTCATGCGGCCAGGTATCATTCGGATCTTTTTTACGGCGGCCTTTGAACCTAAACGGGCCCTTGTCCACGCCATCCGGAGTTTTGACCGCGGCCACACGAAATTTACCGTCATCGGCCCACGGAATCATAAGCACCAATTCATCCAGCTTTTCTTTGGTCAGCTTGCGGTTAAAACCGGAAGAATCCACAAAACGGGAATTTTCTCCAGGAGTGAGATTGTCCGGCGCAATCGAAATCAGGGAAACATCCGGAACATTGTAGCCAATAGCGTGGTAAAAACCGCTGGCCACTTTCATAGCAGATGTCATGAGGCCGAGGGTGTCTGAAGTGTCAAAATAAAGAGTGAATTCTTCGCCCTTGGAATCACGCACTTCAAAAACCGGCCGCAGACCTTCAAGGTGGCCTCCCGTGATCTGCAGGGCACCGGAAACGTCTGGCCCCTGCGCTTCAGCGGCCGCGGCACGGCTCTTGCGATTGGTGAAGAAAGCGGAATCGGCGACCTCATCATAAATGTTAACGTTCGCGGAACGCAGTTTGGCGCCCGTAATTTTGCGGCCAAGTCTCTTAAAATCCAGAAGAGAAAGGTTGTCATCCAGGACGTTATTGTCAAAAACGTCGGCGTAAAGACTGTCTGGGGTTTTTTTGATGTCCGCATGATGATCCGCAGAAGGTCCGTCGGAAGCAAAAACCGTCCCTTGGGAAATTGGCAAACAAATAAAAGTGCTTATCAGCAAGCACGTGACGACCTTAGCTACAACTTGCTGCATCTGCGCATCAGCGCAGTTAGAAAGGCGCGCGGTTTTTAACATAAATTCCTGTTCCTTCGTTTCCGTGAGCTACTTCAATTGACGCAATAACATGTTCCAGTAAAGACAACCGGACTCCACCACCATAAGTGCAGTTGAAATCTCCAAACTGCATCTGGCTTACTTTTCTGAAAGTCTGCCCGGTGTCCCAAAAAAGCACGGTGTCAGCCTTGAAATCGCGGTACTCATAAACGGTGTAGCGGTATTCCAGGTTCATGAGCGCGGCATCGCGGTCAAAAAAGCGATTATTGTCATAGCCCCTTAGCGTCTGGCTGAGCGAAGGATGATTGCCGTAACCGCCCAAGCGAGCCATGTCCCAGAAAGGTACCTGCCGGCCGGCCAGCGCGTGATTGTCTTCAAAATAAAAGTGGGTCACAAAAATGCGGCGGTCAGACCACAGGCGGAAATAATGGCTGTATTCCAGGATGGCCTTCAAATAACGCGCGTCGGAATATCCAAGGCCTTCATTAAAGCTGTAGGCAAAGCGGGCAAGATAGCCGCGGGTGGAAGCATCCTTGTGGTCACGGGTATCACGCACCAGGTCAATGCCCGTACCAATCATTTCATCGCCCTTCAGGCCCGGGATGGTGAAAGCCGTGTTTGGAAACGTGGTATCAATAATGCCGCGGCCACCGTCTTCACCGTTTGTGATATTGGTGTTCTTGTAGTAAAAATTCAGGTCGGCAGAAAAAGAAGGGTCCTTACTGTAACCAACGGTGGCTTCCAGCTTGGTCTGCTCCATTTTAAAGGAAGTTCCTTCGCCCTTGCTCGTATCGGGACCGATGCCGTAAAAATGTTCTTCTTCGCGGCTGGAGTAGTCCAGAGTACCGAAAACACGCAGCGGTGTATCCATGATCCGCTCCATGCCGGTCCTGACGCCCGCGAACATGCTGCTCTCATAGCTGTCATACCAGCCCTTGAGCGTGTAATCCGGAAACCGTACTTTCTGGCGGGTCGCGCGAAGAAAATCGACTTCAGCTCCGTAACGCTGGAAACCAACCAGCGGAGTAACGCCATTGTCCACGAACTTGTCGTAAATATGCTTCCCTTTGTTCAACAGGTGCTGCTTTTCAGTAAAAATTAACGCCTGGTCCACTGGCCAGCGCACCAGCTCAAACGGATAGGTCAGAAACTCGGTTGAAACCTTTGATATAGAGGAGGGCTGCTTCCGGTCCGCATAGAGGGAAGCATAACGGTCATAGCTGACTTCGGCGGCAAAAACATTGGCCGCGCCAGTCATCAGAGCCAAGAGCAATATTAAAAGTATGGATTTTTTGTTCATGAATTCGTTTATAAGTTTCGGCTGTGTCAGGGTTTTCTTTATTATGCCGTAAAAGCGTTTTCAATCAACAGAAATTCCGGTGCCTCTTTACCATTCCATAAAATAGCCAGGACTTCAAACGACACCCGAGCGTCCTGACAGTGTTTGTCGCTCAAATACCACTCCGCCAGGCGGAGCAGCTTTCGCTGCTTGGCGGGAGTCACTGCCTCCTGGGGTGTGCCAAAAGAATGGTCGGCCCTGGTTTTGATTTCAATAAAAACAACCCGTTTATTCTTTTCAGCAACTACGTCAATTTCGCCAAGCGGGCAGCGGAAATTTTTTTCGAGTATTTTGTAGCCATGGTCCAGCAGGTACTTCCACCCTGCCATTTCGCCTCTTTCACCCAGGGTAAGATTAAAAGGTCTCTTCGATGGGCTGTATTTCATAAGTCACGATTTGGATAGACGGTATTCTCTAAACCGTCACCCGGCTGCACTTGTACCGATGTACAAGTGTCGAGGTGAAGGAAGGTTTTACGGTGAATAGGGCAGGGCCCAATTTCCTTCAACTTGCTTTTGTGGACCGGCGTTCCGTAGCCTTTGTGATTTTTAAATTGATATTCGGGATAAAGACTGTCCTGATAGACCATGAAAGAATCCCGGAAAACCTTGGCGACAATGGAAGCCGCCGCAATGGCCGCTGATTTGCCGTCACCGCCGATAATGGTCTGCTGGGGACTAGGAAGGTCGATGCGGGCTTTGCCATCGATAACCAGAAGGTCGGGCGTACGTGTCAGCGCGAGTACCGCGCGCTTCATCGCAAGACGGGACGCCTGGTAGATATTGATCTCATCGATTGTGGCTTCGTCCACCACGCCAATGCCCGTCACAGAATGTTTGATGATTTCGCGGAAAAGCTTCTCCCGCGTTTCATGAGAGACCTGCTTGGAATCGTTGAGGCCTTTGAAATCGCCCACTCGGCGGAGCACAACGGCCGCAGCCACAACAGGCCCGGCCAGAGGGCCGCGGCCCACTTCATCCACACCCGCGATCCAAGCCTGGTCAAACGGCCTGGCCGCAAGATCAAACCGGAGGAGTCTGGGCAGGACAGCCCGTTTCAAGACCGACCCCGGATTATTTCTTGCGCAGGTGGTAAAGCTTGGAGCGGCGGGTCCGGGTGGTCTTACGGCTGACCACGATCTTTTCAATCGTCGGGGAATGGACCGGAAAGATCTTTTCCACGATGTCGCCGTGCGTTTCCTTGACAACTGTGAAGTTGGCAGAAATGCCCGTACCGCGGCGGCGAATGCACACGCCCTCAAAAAGCTGCGTACGAGTCTTGTCGCCTTCCTTCACACGGACGTGGACTTTCAGCGTGTCGCCCACGCGAAATTCCGGAACATCTTTCCGTTCGGATTCCTTGGTCAGTTTTTCAATCGCTTCAGTTGCTTTCATTTTTGCTTCTCCTTATAAGTCCGGCCGCCGCTTTTTTGTCATGTCCTTCGACAACTGCGTCCGCCATTTTTTTACTTCTTTATGATTTCCCGAAACCAGGATTTCAGGGACTTTCCATCCCCGGTAATCCCGGGGCCTTGTGTATTGAGGGTATTCAAGACCCTCAAGAAAACTTTCTTCTTTAAGCGACTCCTCATTCCCGATCACGCCGGGAACAAGCCGCGTCACTGCTTCAATCAGGCTCAACGACGGCGCTTCGCCGCCCATGGTCACGAAATCACCGATCGAGATCAGCTCATCAGCCAGATGTTCGTGCACCCGGTGGTCAATGCCTTCGTAGTGCCCGCACAGCAGGACCAGATGTTTTTTTTCGGCCAGCTGCTGCGCTTTTTTTTGCGTCAGTCTTTCTCCGCGCGCATCAAGCAGAATGACCCATCCCCTGCCATGCTTTTCGCGGATACTCTCCACGCACTCAAAGATTGGTTCCGGCTTCATGACCATGCCCGGTCCGCCGCCAAACGGCTTGTCGTCCACGGTCCGGTGCTTGTCGTGCGTGAACTTTCTAAGGTCATGCACGCGCACGTCGATCAGCTTTTTCTCACGCGCCTTTTTGATCAGCGATTCTTCCAGCGGCCCTTTAAAAAAGGGCGGAAAAATCGTGACCAGGTCAATCTCAAAAGCCGGACTTCCCATGAAGGAAGCCTTACTTCTTGCGGCTTGAGCGCTTGACCAGACTCTTGACCGACGGGCTGACCTGCGCGCCGCGTTTGGTCCAGTATTCGTAACGTTCCAGCTTCACCACAAAGCGTTCTTCTTTGGGAAGCGGATCATAGTAACCGATTTCTTCGATGAAACGGCCGTCGCGCGGCATCTTGGCATCCGCGACAACAACGCGCCACTGAAGGCGGTTCTTGGTCCCGAAACGTTTTAATCTGATTTTAACTGCCATTTTATTCTCCGTTCTTGTTTCGTTTTTTTACTAGCTAGTACAGGACTTCTTTGATCCCGACTTGCTGTAGTTGCGCATTAGCGCAACTACTCGCGTTCGCGGTGGATTGAAGCACCGATGGCGCAAAACTTTTTTTCCAGGTTCTCATAACCGCGGTCCAGATGGTAGACGCGGTGCACTTCTGTCTTGCCTTCAGCCACAAGGCCGGCGATGACAAGCGCGGCACTGGCCCTTAAATCAGAAGCCATGACCGGCGCACCGGAAAGCTGCTTAACACCGTGAATAATGGCGCTGGCACCTTCCATAAAAATCTTGGAGCCCATACGATTCAGCTCCGAAACATGCATGAAACGGTCCGGATAAATTTTTTCCGTGATCACGCTGATACCAGGCGTCACGGCCATAAGAGCCATCATCTGCGCCTGCAGGTCCGTCGGAAAACCCGGATACGGAAGCGTAGTCACATCCACGGCTTTCAACTTGCCGTTTCTGCGAACGCGGATCGCCGTCTTCGTCTTGTCAATCTTGATCCCGGCCTGTTTTAATTTATCAATGACCGCGTTCTGGTGCGACGGCTCGGTCTTTTTAATCAGCACGTCACCGCCCGTCATCGCGGCCGCGAAAATATAAGTCCCGGTTTCAATCCTGTCCGGAATCACACTGTAACGCGCGCCGTGCAGTTTTTTAACGCCTTCAATATTGATGATAGGCGAACCTTCGCCTTCAATGCGCGCGCCCATTTTTTTGAGGAAACGCGCCAGGTCCACTACTTCGGGTTCGCAAGCCGCATTTTCAATCTGCGTCGCGCCCTGTGCCAGCGTCGCGGCCATCATGACATTGCCGGTAGCAAGCACCGAAGAGCCGAAAGCGCCGCCAAGGAAAATATCGCTTCCGCGTAATTTCTTGGCCACCTGGGCTTTTACATAACCATGTTCAATGTTGGTCTTCGCGCCCAGTGCCTGCATACCCTTAATATGAAGGTCAATCGGCCGCGGTCCAATGACGCAGCCGCCCGGCACCGAAACCTCTGCATGGCCCATGCGTGCAAGCAACGGGCCCAGCACACAGATCGAGGCGCGCATAGTGCTGACCAGTTTGTAAGGCGCGATGGGGCTCAGGCTTTTTCCCGGCTTGATCGCGACCTTGCCCTTGTCATACTGGACTTTGCATCCAAGCGCCCGAAGGAGCTTGAGCATGGTCTGAATGTCCCTTAAATCCGGGACGTTTTCAATGATCGATTCTTCTTCAGCAAGAAGTGCCGCGGCCAGGATTGGCAGCGCGGAATTCTTGGCTCCGGAAATTTCAACTTCGCCCCTCAGCTTCCGGCCGCCATTAATAACAATTTTATCCATTTACGCCTTCCGCGCCATGATTACGCGGTCAATGTTCAGATAATCTTTGAAAATACGCGGGGCCTCATAGCCCTGCTTGAGCATAAACTTTTTAATTTCACCGGCCTGGCCGGCCCCCATTTCAAAAACCAGGATGCCGCCCGGCCCAAAAAACTGCTTTGCTTCGCGGCTGATCTTTTCGTAAAACGTCAGGCCGCCTTTCCCGCCCCGCAATGCCACCTCGGGCTCATGCCCAAGCTCGGGTTCCAGCGTATGCCAGTCTTCATCCGCGACATACGGCGGATTGCTGATGATTGCGTCCCATTGCCGCGGCTTTTGCTGCCACGCTTTGAAGCAGTCGGATTTGACTGTTTCCGAACGGCTCATCAACTTGTAACTTTTCAAATTTTTCCGTGTTACAGCCAGCGCTTTTGCCGAAATATCGGAAAAAACCGCGCGTGCCTGCGGAAAATGGCGGAGGAGCGCAATGCCTATCGCTCCACTGCCGCAGCCCAAGTCTAAAAAAGAAAAACGGCTTTCCTTTTTAAAACCTGAGTGACGAATAAAAGAATCAACCAGAATCTCGGTTTCCGGCCTCGGAATCAAACACGAGCCGTCAACTTCAAGGACTTCGTCCCAGAAATAAGCTTTCCGAAGAAGGTAGGCGACCGGGATGCGTTTCTTCCGCTTCTGAATCAAACTCCGGTAACGCCCTGCCTGCGGTTTTGAAACCGTTTTTCCGGCGTGGATGAAAAGCGCGGTGCGCTCCAGGCCCAGTGTTTCTTCAAGCAATCGTTCTGAACTGGCTTTGGCCTCTTCAGGCCCCAAAACGGCCAGGGTTTTTTGCGCCCAGGCCAGCAGTCCTGCGATGGTGTCCGGTCCGTTAGTCTTAAGCGACTTCACGCAGTTTCCGGTCCCTCTCGTCCCTCTCAAGGGCCTGCACCAATTCGTCCAAAGAGCCGTCTAAAATATCACCCAGGGCATGCAAAGTCAAACCGATTCGATGGTCGGTCACCCGGCTGTCAGGAAAGTTGTAAGTCCTTATTTTACCGGACCTGTCACCGCTTCCCACCTGCTCTTTTCTCTGCTTGGCCATCTCATTGTGGTACTTCTGCTGGGCCGCGTCATAAAGCCTGGCCCTAAGTACCCTCATGGCCTTCTCTTTGTTCTTGTGCTGGGACCTTTCGTCCTGGCAGCTGACTACTACCCCGGTCGGGACATGCGTGATACGCACAGCCGACTCGGTCTTGTTAACATGCTGTCCGCCCGCCCCTGAAGCCCTGAATACGTCAATCTTCAGGTCGATATCGACTTCCTCGGCTTCCGGCATGACTGCCACCGTAACCGCGGAGGTATGAATACGCCCGCTGGCTTCCGTGTCCGGCACTCGCTGGACCCGGTGAATCCCCATCTCGTACTTGAAACAGGGATAACTGCCCGGCCCGGAAACACTGAAAATGATTTCCTTCAATCCGCCCTTGCCGGTCGTGCTGGAATCCATGACTTCAACCGCAAGCTTCTTGTTCGAAGCGTAGCGGGAGTACATACGGAAAAGATCCGCAGCAAAAAGCGCGGCTTCTTCCCCGCCCGTGCCCGCGCGAATTTCCACAATGCAGTCGCGCCCGCGGTTGGGGTCGGACTCCTTGATCAGCAGGTCTTCAATCTCGGTAACGAGCTCCTGCTTCTTTTTCTCAAGGAGTTCCAGTTCTTCCTCAACCAGCTTGCGCATTTCACGGTCCAGACTGTCAAGGCTGGCGCGAAGCTCAACCGCTTCCCGGTCCGCTTTTTTATAAGAGGCCCAGGCCTCACCCGCGGGCCGGAGGTCCGCAAGTTCGCGCATCAGCTTCTGATAGCGGACCGTGTCCTTGACTGCGTCCGGATTCGACATCTCACTTTCGATGTCGCGGATTTTCCGCTCGATTTTTTCAAGCGTCTCCGTAAATCGCATTACAAAAATCAGGCTTTCTTCGGCAGGGTCTTGGCGAACTTCTTGTTGAAGCGCTCAATACGGCCGGCAGTGTCAACAAAACGCTGCTTGCCCGTGAAAAACGGGTGGCACTGGGAGCAGATTTCAACCTGCACGCGCTCTTTAAGAGTGCTGCGGGTCTCAATAGTGCTTCCGCACGCGCACTGAATGACCACATTGCTGTAATTGGGGTGAATGCCTTTTTTCATTTTCAAATCTCCTTTATTTAATTTTAAAGCGGCCCACACGAAACTTTCAAAGTTTCAGCGAAGCCGTTCTTGCGCATAGGCGCAAGTGTTAATCTTTTACCTTGCTCATGTTCAGAAGAAATTCCGCGTTGCTCTTGGTCTTTCCGAGCCTGTCGACCAGAAGCTCCATAGCTTCAGCCGGATTCAGCTCGTTAAGGACCTTGCGCAGGATCCAGACGCGATTCAACTCATCCGGATGCATGAGGATGTCTTCCTTACGCGTGTTCGACTTTTTAACATCGATCGCGGGATAGATGCGCTTCTGGAACAGGTTGCGATCCAGCTGGATTTCCATGTTGCCGGTACCTTTGAATTCTTCAAAGATAACTTCGTCCATACGGGAACCCGTATCCACGAGAGCGGTAGCAACAATGGTTAAGCTGCCGCCTTCTTCGATGTTGCGCGCGGCGCCGAAAAACCTCTTGGGTTTGTGCAGCGCGCTGGAGTCCACACCGCCGGAAAGAATTTTACCGGAGTGAGGGACCACGGTGTTATACGCGCGGGCCAGACGGGTGATCGAGTCAAGCAGGATCACAACGTCACGGCGGTGTTCCACAAGACGCTTGGCCTTTTCGAGCACGATTTCCGCGACCTGTACGTGGCGTTCCGCGGGTTCGTCAAAAGTCGAAGAAATGACTTCGCCTTTGACGGAGCGGGCCATGTCCGTGACTTCTTCAGGACGCTCGTCAATCAGCAGCACAATCAGGTAGGTGTCCGGATTGTTGGTGGTAATGCTGTTCGCGATTTTCTGAAGAAGGATGGTTTTACCGCTGTAAGGCGGCGCGACGATCAGACCGCGCTGCCCGAAACCGATCGGCGTCAGAAGGTCCATGACGCGCATGGAAACTTCTTTCGGTTCGGTCTCAAGCATGATGCGCTTTTCAGGGTAAAGCGGGGTCAGGTTGTCGAACGGAATCTTGTCCTTGATGGTTTCAGGGTCTTCAAAGTTGACCGCTTCCACCTTCAAAAGCGCAAAATAGCGTTCGCCTTCCTTCGGCGGACGAATATGCCCGCTGACATTGTCACCGGTGCGCAGATTGAAACGGCGGATCTGGCTCGGTGAAACGTAAATATCGTCGGGCGAAGGCAGGTAGTTGTAGTTCGGCGAACGGAGAAATCCGAAGCCGTCCTGCAGGATTTCCAGGACCCCTTCCCCAAACATCAGACCGGATCGTTCCGCCTGAGCCTGAAGGATCTTGAAAATCACGTCCTGCTTTTTCACGCCAACCGTGGGGCCGACATTGAATTTGCGCGCCAGCTCGTGCAGCTCGCTGATCTTCATACGCTTCAGGCTGACCACGTCAAAGGTCTTCTCCCCGGGCTTGGCCGCGGGAATCTGATTGTCCTGAATGTCCTCCTGCGCCTGCGGGCGCTGCGGAGTTTCAGGTTTCCTGCTTTGTGACCTTTCGGTCCTTTCGGGCCTTTCAGTTCTTTCTTTTGGCATTGCTTTACTTCTCTCCTTTCAGGACGGGGCGGAGATCTTTCCAGACCTTTTCCACTTCCCGCCGTGTTGACTCCAAGTTTCCAGAATTGTTGATAACGTAATTTGCTTTTTCCATTTTCTTTTCCAGGGGCCACTGTGCTTTCGCACGCAGCTCCATGTCTTTTTCTGTGAAACCGCGTTCCTTCAGCCTTTCACGCACCGCGTCAGCCGACGCCCCAACCACCACCACTTTGTCACAGCGCAGGTTAAGCTTTGTTTCGAAGAGAAGCGGCACATTCAGCACAATAACCGGCTCCTCAGCATCCACGATTTCTTCCTCGATCCGCTCCAGTACATATGGATGCACAATCGATTCCAGCTTTTTTCTTTTTTCAGCATCCGTGAAAATCACCGCCGCGATTTTTTTACGGTCGAATCCGTCCGCGGTCCTGGCTTCCGGAAAAATTTTCAGCACCTGCTCGTAAACAGAGCTGCCTTCCATCAAGGCTTCATGCGCCAGCTTGTCCGCGTCCACTACGTAAGCGCCCAGCTCTTCAAGCAAATCAGCAACTGTTGTTTTGCCGGTTCCAAATCCGCCCGTAACACCAATGATCAAATGTCTTTTCATAACTTATTTGTACCAGGAATCTCCGGTGAAAACGTCCACCTTCAAAGGAACTTTCAAATTGTAAGCAGTTTCCATTTCAGAGCGGACCAGCTTGGTCACAGCCTCTTCTTCTTTGGGCGCCATGTCAAAAACAAGTTCGTCATGGACTTGCATAATCATAAGAGTTTCGCGCTTCTCTTTTTCCAGCCGCTCTTGAATCGCAATCATGGCCAGCTTGATCAAGTCCGCGGCCGAACCCTGAATAGGCGCGTTAATGGCCGCTCGTTCCGCAAACTGGCGCTCCATCATATTCTTCGAGTTGATATTCGGAAAATAAGAGCGCCTGCCAAGAATTGTGGTCAGGTAACCGTTTTTCCGGGCTGTTTCCTTTTGCGCTTCCAAATAGTCTTTCACAGCCTTGTAACGTTCAAAATAATTTTTAATAAACGTGTCAGCTTCCGAAATCGGAATGCCCAGTTCCTGGCCAAGGCCAAAAGCTGTCTTGCCGTAAATCACGCTGAAATTAATAGTCTTGGCCATGTGGCGCATTTCACGAGTTACATCTTTTTCTTTCACGCCATAAAGAAGCGTGGCCGTGAACTTATGCACATCACGGTCCTCATTGAACGCCGCAGTCAAGTTCTTGTCCCCGGTTAAATGCGCCAGAATGCGAAGCTCGATCTGCGAATAGTCCGCGGACAAAAGCTTGCGGTTTTTCGCGCGCGGAACAAACGCCTTGCGAACTTTCCTTCCCTCTTCCGTCTTGATGGGAATGTTCTGCAAATTCGGGTCCGAGCTCGAAAGCCGGCCCGTGGCCGTAACCGTCTGGTGATACGACGTGTGGATCAATTTTGTTTCCGGATTAATCATTTCCGGCAGTGCGTCCAGGTAAGTGGATTTGAGCTTGGATTTCTCCCGGTATTCGAGGAGTTTTTTCGGCAGCTCATGGTTCAGCGCCAGTTTTTCCAGCACCGCCACATCGGTCGAAAAACCAGTCTTGGTTTTCTTGACTGGCGGGATTTTCATTTTTGTAAAAAGAATTTCCGCCAGCTGCTTGGTCGAGTTGATGTTAAATTCCTCGCCCGCTTCTTCGTAAATGGCGCCAGTCAGCGCGTCCAGTTCCACCTGGGTCTCTTTGGAAAATTCTCCAAGGAGCTTTGTATCGAGACAGACACCATTCATTTCCATCTTGGCCAGAACGCCCGAAAGCGGCATTTCTACTTTTTCAAAGAGCTCCTGGAGGCTGTCCTGCTTCAGGCGTTTTTCCAGGATCGATTCAAGGCGGAACACGCAGTCCGCGTCTTCGCACGCATATTCCGAAATTTTTTCAAGCTCGACTTCCGCCATGGAAATCTGGCTTTTCCCTGAGCCAATCAGTGACTGGGTCGTGATTTTTTTTACGCCCAGCAGTTCCAGGCTGATGTCATCCAGATTGTGGTTCAACTTGATCGGGTTGACGAGGTAACTGGCGATCATGGTGTCAAAATTAACACCCTGAATCTCCACTCCCGCGCGCTTCAGAACAATCCAGTCATACTTGATGTTCTGGCCAAACTTTTTAATTTTTGAGTCTTCCAACACAGGCCGCAGCTGCTCCAAAACATCCACAAGCGGAAGTCCGGGGCCTTTATGCTTCGGGCTTGAAACTGGAATATAAAAAGCGCAATACGGTTCCCACGAGAAGCTGAACCCCACAAGTTCAGCGCGCATCGGATCTTCCGATGTTGTTTCTGTGTCAAAACTGAAGGCCGTGGCCTTTTTCAGCCTGACCAGAAAATCCTTAAAATCTTTTTCCTTCGCGACCGTGGCATAGCATCTTTTTTCAGATTGCGCTTCTCCGGTCGGGATCAATTCCCGCGTCAGCCCGCGGAATTCATACCGCTTGTAAAACTCAAGCAGCTTGGCGTCGTCAGGCGGTTGAAGCTCTAGCTCATCCCAGTTTACCTTCACCGGAACATTGACTTCAATGGTTGCCAGCATTTTGGACATCTCAAGGCTCTTGATGTTGTCCTTGATCAAAGTCTGCTGGGACTTTGAGCTGATCTGCCCCGCATACTGCACCAGCTTTTCGACCGAGCCGAACTGGTGTATTAATTTAATCGCCGCTACAGGACCAATCCCCGGAACGCCAGGAATGTTGTCGGAACTGTCACCCATGAGCGCCATGATATCGACGACCTTTTCAGGGCCGTGACCTTCAAACTTCTTTTTCACAGCTTCGCGATCGATTACCAAATCTTCTTTTGAAGGATTGATGATCTTAATATGGTCATTGACCAGCTGCATCGCATCCTTGTCGCTGGTCACTATAAAAACGTCAAAGCCTTTTTTTTCGCCTTGCTTGGCCAGCGTGCCGATCAAATCGTCGGCTTCATAACCTGCCATTTCAAAAAGCGCATATTTCGAAAGCCGGCAAAATTCCTTGATAGGCTCAATCTGCGGCACAAGATCGTCCGGCATGGGCTTGCGGTGGGCTTTGTAGTCATCAAACCTTTCATGGCGGAAAGTCGGTTCCTTGCGGTCAAAGCAGATGGCCATGGAATCAGGCTGATGGTCAGCCACCAGCTTTTTCATCATGGTCACAAAGCCATAAATCGCGTTTGTGGGTTCACCTTTGGAATTCGAAAGAGCGCGGATGGCATAAAAAGCCCGGTACAAAAAAGAGCTGCCGTCTATCAGGTATAAAACCGGCCGGCCATTTTTAATTTTGGAATTTCTCATTGAGATTCAGGGAAAGAGCGCGGTAAAACCCGCGGAAACCAGGATTAAACGACCTCTAACTATTGATTTTTCAGGGATTTAGAATTGCCGTGCGGGTCAATCTGACGTGAACTACTCTCCGTGAGGAAGTAGCATACCCAAAGCCCCTATAGCGGTCAAGCCTATTTTTTAGCGACCCCAATGCACCGGTAATGCCAGAAACTCTATAGAGAATCTTGTCCTGGCTGGTTATTTCTTAATGGGGGTTCCCATGGGCTTGGCGCCAGTTGGGGCCTTTAGCGCCCTTTCCGCCAGCTCCTTGGGATCCTGAGCCATTTCGATCATCGAGTCGTAACTTATTACACCTGTTTGATATAGCTCCTTTAAGTGGTCGTCCAATGCCCTCATGCCAAACCGGGCTCCGGTCTGAATTTCAGATACCACCTGGTAGGTTTTACCTTCCCGGATCAGGTTCCGGATGGCCGGGGTAGCAATCATGATCTCGAAAGCGCAGATGCGGCCACCTTTTCCGTCAATGCGGGGCAACAGGGTCTGGGACACAACCGCCACCAGAGTGGAGGCCAGCTGGATGCGGATCTGGGTCTGCTGGTGTGCCGGGAACACGTCAATGATACGGTCCACGGTGCGGGCAGCACCCGTCGTGTGCAGGGTTGAGAAAACCAAGTGACCCGTTTCAGCTGCGCGAATCGCGGTCTCCATAGTCGATAGGTCTCGCATTTCGCCGACCAGAATGACGTCTGGATCCTGGCGCAAAGCCTTAACAACCGCTTCCGAGAAGCTCGGAACGTCTTCACCCACTTCGCGCTGAGTCACCACTGACTTTTTGTGCGGATGCATGAATTCGATTGGATCCTCAGCCGTAATGATGTGCTTCTCCATATTTTCATTAATGTAATTGAGCATGGTGGCCAGGGTGGTGGTTTTACCGGAACCCGTGGGCCCGGTCACCAGAATCAAGCCGCGCGGGCGAGACAACAGTTCCACCAGGTGCTGCGTCGGAAGACCGATCTGATCAAACGTATAAAACTTGTATGGCAGCTGGCGGAGGACCATGGCATAGCTGCCCTTCTGCTTGAAGCAGGAAACGCGGAAACGCGCTTTCTGTCCGTAAGAAAAACCGAAATCAATGCCGCCGACCTCTTCAACTTTTTTGCGCTGCTCTTCAGTCGTGATTTCACGCGCCAGCTCTTCGGTTTCCTGAGCGGTCAAAGGTTTATCGTCAATGGAAGTGATGATGCCGTGAAGACGCACAGAACGGGGACGGCCTACGGAAATATGAATGTCAGATGCTTCGCGCTCGATGGCGTAATTCAGAATGGCTTCAATCGACATAAACACCTCGCTTAAGAGAAGGATAACACATTAAAACGCGCTTCTTTAAACAACGGCCTGCAGCGCAAGAACTTAAATGCCCGCAGGCCGCGACCAATAAGGCAAAAGCAGCCATGCAGATAAAAATAAAGAGGCCCAGAAAGCCTGCATCAAAAGGGCCGGGATGCCCGCGAAGCGCGAGGGCGGCCGGAAAAACAGCCCCCTTTGCCGGAACCCCTCCACAAAGATCCTCAGACCCGCGAAAAGCACCGCGGACTGCAGAATTCCCGACAAGTGAGTGACATAAGGCGCGGTTTCCAGAAAAGAAAAGGAAAGTCCGCAGATCGCGGCAAAAAAAATCAAAGGTTTGCAGGCAAGCGAACAAGCGGCAAAGACAGCCGGAATTATCCAAACCGCTAAATCATTTTTTAATCCCGTGGCCGCAATCAGGGCAACGCAGGAAAAAACCATAAAAGTTTCTTCCAGAACCTTGGCCATGCTTGTTTTTTCACGTTCAATGGAAAAGAGGAACGCGAAAGCTGCCGCGGAAAAAAATAATGTGTTCACGCGGGCGCGCCCCCCAGGGAAACTTTTTTGATTCTCGTGCGGAGAGCACGGACCCTTTTGCGGCTGACTGGCCACAAAACCGCGGGAAGAGAAAGCAGGAAAAAAGTCCCGGGCACACGCTGAAAAACCGGCCAATGGAACTGGCGGCCCAGAATTTCCTGCGCGGCCGCCAGATAAACCGCAAGTCCCGCGAAACAAATTATTTTGGCAAGTGCGGGGCTTTTGCCCGCGCGTTTTTTCACGCTCTGCAGCGGAAATTCCAGAAGACATACACTCAGGGCAATAGCCGGCGCATTTTCATAAAAACCGGGCAGAGCATAGACCGCGGAACAAACTGTCAAAACTTTGGCAAACGCCAGCAGGTTTTTTGGAAACGCGGGTGAGATCAGTTCGAAAAGCAGGGACACAGCCAGATAAACCACTGCGGCAGCCAAAACGGTTTCCAGCGCGCCGTCCCACTGCAAAAGAAATGTCCAAAGAGGAAAAACCGGGGCCGCGGCTTCTATGAAAGAAGGAAGTGGGGCCCTCTTTTTCATGCCATGGCCCCTTCATTGGCTTTTTCCAACATGACAGAACGCCTGTGTTCGAAAAACAGTTTGGCTTTAAACCGGGTTTCCGAAGAAATTTCATTTTCAGGCACGAGTCCCGGCCGGTGAAAAACATTGCGCATGCCTGTGATGTTGCCTTCCAGATCGAAACCCGCGATCAAGGGGTTCAAACCTTCGCTGTCCCGGTATTTGGGTGCCTTGACCGCGAAACCGCTCAGGGCATTGGCTGTAACGGATTCCGCAGAACCCTCAAACTGTACTTTGCGTTCAGCGCGTGCCGGAAAAACCTGGAACCCGTCTACATTAAACGTTTCTTCCCAGGGCTTGTTGTCAAAATGGGGCAGAATTTTTTTAAGGTCTTCCTGGAGCTGTTGTGAACCCCTCTGGCTGCGAGGCCCGTAGCACAGAACAACGCCTGAAATAATGGCGGTAACATACAAAACAAAAAAACAAATTTTTAAACCGGGCATGAGTTTTTTAAACATGGTTCAGCGCTTTCTTAACACGCGCGATATCCAGCCACGGCGTCATGATATTTCCGGTCAAAACCGCGAATGCGCACGCGGTTCCGGTTCCCAGGCCTCCGCTTTCAAGAAAAGCCGCGATAAGCCCGGATAAAAAAGCGTAAATCACACGCCCCGAATCATGCATGGGCGCTGTTCCAAAATCCACCGCCGCGAAAAATCCGGTCAACAACCAGAACGCGGCGTGCGCGGAATCCTGCGGAAGCTGAAAAAGAAGTGAAAATCCAAAGACCGAGAAGAGAAAAACCAAAGGCACCTGAGGCCGGAAAGTTTTGCGGAAAATTAAATAAATCCCGCCGGAAGCAAGCAGCCCGCGCACGGACCAGGAAAAAAGAGACGGCGGATAGGCATATGCCCGGAAAAATCCCGAGCCCTGAAAAAGGACCCTTAAAAATATGAGCGCAGCAAGTGCCGGATGAAAAAACGCGGCGCCCTGCCCCCCGAAAACCGAGCGCGTGAAAAAAAGAGAAAATGCAAATCCCGCCGCGGCCGGAAACATGGGCAGCGAAACTGGCACAATCATAAAGAAAACAAGCGCGTAAAGAAAAATGGTGCCGTTTTTGAAGTCCTGATATTTTTTCAGCGGCAGGTCGCGGAAAATGATAAAGGTTATTTCCTCAAGAATGGAGGCTGTGAAAAGCAGAAGGACCAGAAACACCGCCCGCGCTGGAAAGAAAAAAATATGCGCGAAAACCGCGGGCAGAAGAGCCATGACCATGGACCACGTCAGGCTCTGTACTGTTTCAGATGAGCGGATGTGCGGATTGACGCCGGAGCTGTAGCTCACGAAGCCTCATTTTTTTGCTTTTTGAAGCTCGTCGTCAATCACGCGCTTGAAGGAAGTGAAAGGCTGGGCGCCAGTCAACTTGAGGCCATTGATAAAAGCCACCGGCGTTCCGCTGACACCAACTTTGGAGCCCGCGCTTATGTCGTCGCGGATCTGCTGCAGCATGCCCTCATCGTTCAAACATTTTTTAAAATCTTTCTCTTTCAAACCGATTTCCTTAGCGATGGAAATGTAAAGACCATCGTCCTTGGGCGCCGAAAAATTCTTAAACAACTTGTCATGATATTCCCAGAATTTCCCCTGTTTATTGGCGCATTCAGAGGCCACATGTGTCCTGTCCGCGCCGATGTGCATGGACAACGGAAAATGACGCCACACCTTGCGCACTTGACCTTGATATTCTTTCATGATCTGGTCCATGGTCGGCTCTACGCGCACACAAAACGGGCAGTGAAAATCACTGAACTGAACAATGGTAATAGGAGCTTTTTCAGGCCCCTGGGAGGGACGGCCTTTCAAATCATTAAATTCCGCGCGCTGAACCGGCTGAGGCGCGATTTGCGGAACGGCCTTCGGAGCAGCCGCGGCCGCGGCTGCAGGCGCAGTTCCCGCCTGCCTCGGGTTTATAATCGATTCGATTTTAGACTGGAAAGTCTCATAAGGATAAGCGCCCGCAAGAACTTCTCCGTTGATGAAGAAAGTAGGAGTTCCATCCACTTTCTGTGACTGCGCCTCGCGCAAATCTGCTTCGATCACTTTTTTGGGCCGATCGGTTTTCAAACAGCCCTCAAAAAGTTGAGAATTCAAACCAATCTGAGATGCGATCTGCCGTACCGCGGCGGGATCCGGATGCCCGGAATACGCGAAAGCAGCTTCAAAAAATTCCCAGAACTTGGCCTGCTCATGCGCACAGACAGCCGCTTCATGAACAAAATACGAACCCTGACCGGGTGTCTGCGACAATGGATGATGCTTGAAAACAAGTTTAACCTTGTCCGGATAATTTTTAGTGACCTGCAGCAGTGTAGGCATGACTTTTTTGCAGAAGCCGCAGTAGAAATCCGAATAATCAATGATCGTTACGGGAGCAGTGACCGGACCACGCGTGGGTGGGGTCAGGTTCAGGGCCCTTCCGCCGGCCTGGGCCAGCTGGATAGCGCCGGTTTCCGGGATCAGCGGATTCGCAGGAACTGTCGGCGCGTAATTCTTATTATAAGTAAGAATGACAATGATGGAAGCAAGAGTCAGGGCAACGCCGCAGACAAAACCGGAGAAAAACGGATTGGGCTTCATAAATTCCTGTGGTTAGTGTTTCTGTTCAAAAGGTACAGGTATTGAGCTCAAATTTCAAGACGGTCCGCCCGCCGCATAACGCATTAACTCGGTCATGGGACGTTTTGCCGGACAAACATAGGCACAATTGCCGCATTCAACGCAAAGGTCCGCGCCATAATCCTTGGCCAGAGCAAAAAGGTCGTTTTCAGCCGCAAGGCTGATCAGCGCCGGCGAAAGATTTTCAGGACAAACCTCAATACAGCGCCCGCACCGGATACAAGGTTCCGGGTCTTCAGGTCTAGCGACTTCCTTTGGAAGTGCCAGGATACCCTGTGTCCCCGCGACTACCGGAACGTCCAGGCGCGTCTGGGCACGGCCCCCCATGGGACCGCCCATCAGTAATTTACGGGGTTCCCGCATAAAACCTTTACAGGTTTTAACAACGGCTCCAAATTCCGCCCCCGTCCTGGCCCATACATTTTTGGGTTCCATGACACATTCCCCGGCGACCGTCACGACTCTTTCTATCAATGGTTTGTTCAGGGCAACGGCTTCATAGGCGGCAAATGCAGTGGCCAGATCAAACACAACGCCCTGTTCTATGCCCGCGCGGCGGGCCAGCAACGCTTCGTCATCCGGGTATCCGGAAGGAATCATGACTGCTTCGGCATGCTCCCATTTCAGAAAATAAATTTTGCTTTTAACCAGCTCCGCCGCCTCACGCTTTTCATTTTCCGTGACGAACACTATTTTTTCGGCTCCCGCTGCCCTTCGAAGGATATCGGCGCCTTTGAGCACTTCGAGTGGATGAGACATGATCAAAGAATAATTTGAAGCAAGATAAGGGTCGGACTCGCAAGCATTCAAAATAATGGAGCCGCTTTTTTTGCGCAGCTTGCTATGGACAGGCTCCATTTTCAGATTCATGTCCACAACGCCCATGCTTCGGAAACGCTCGATCAACTCTTGTGGCTTTGATTTTTCCCAAACTCGATCGAGACCATAGCCCGGACATTTTTCGTCCAGTCCGTCTGAAATAATTTCGATGGCCTGCGATTTTCCAAAAACGGGGTGTTGAGCATTGAAAACGCGGGAGACTTTTCCTGAAACAGGCGCATGCAAGTCCACGTTGTCTTCATGCCCGGCTTCAGCGATTTTCTGCCCCAAAAGAACTTTGTCACCTTCTTTGACGCAGGCCGCGGCTTCGAATCCGGAAAATTGTTTGAGAGGAGTAATGGTTTTGGCAGGCGGAGTGGACGGACGGTGGATGGTCCAGACGAGGAAGAAAATATCTTTTTTGTTTTCGAGCTTTAAAAGTTTCATTTTACCGTATCGATCCAGCCTCCACCAAGCACCATGCTTCCATTGTAAATGACAGCGCCCTGCCCTGGAGTGATAGCGTCCTGAGGTTCTTCAAATTCAATCGCCACAGAATGGTCATCCAGGACCCGGACTTCAGCCGCGGCCTTGCGATGCTGGGAGCGGATCTTCACATGCGCTTTGAAATCATTTTCGGCAGGACGCGCGAACCAGTTAAACCGGCCCACTGTGCAATTCAGGCCAAAAATTTCTTCACGGGTTCCTACGACGACCTCATTAGTTTCAGGAATGGTTTCCAGCACATACAGGCGCTCGGAATTTCCACCTCCAAGACCCCGGCGCTGCCCGCGCGTATAATTAAAAAAACCTTCATGCTCGCCCAGCACTTCACCGCCCCGGGTGCGAATAATACCTTTGCGCGGCGAAGCCTCCTTGTATTCCTTTTTCAGGAACTGGCTGTAATCATTGCTTGGGATAAAGCAGATTTCCTGCGAGTCCGGCTTGCCCGCGACTTTAAGCTTCATGCCAGCGGCACGCACGCGAATTTCAGATTTAGTGAAACCACCGATGGGAAGATAAAGGTTCCGCAGCACTTCTTTTTCGAGAGGAAAAAGAACGTAGGACTGGTCCTTGCCCGCGTCCACGCCCTCTGAAAGCACAATATTTCCCTGCTCATCATGCACTAGCTGCGCATAATGCCCGGTGGCAATAGCATCAAAGCCAAGTTCTTGGGCGCGTTTCAAAAAAAGCCGGAACTTGATGTGTTCATTGCAGGCCACGCACGGATTGGGCGTGCGGCCCTTCAGATATTCAGCCGCAAAATAATCGACAACGTGTTTCTTGAAATCTTTTTCAAAATTAAATACCCAATACTTGATGCCAAGCGATTCGGCCACGTCACGCGCGTCTTCCACGCCCGAAAGCCCGCAACAGGCACGAGTGTTCAGATCCGCGCAGCTGTCCGAAGCCCACGTGCGTATAGTCGCACCAGCGACTTCATGGCCCTGGTCTTTCAAAAGGGCCGCGGCCACAGAACTGTCGACACCGCCGCTCATAGCGACAAGAATTTTCTTTTTATTTGTATCCATAAATTTTAAACCGGAACTGCCTGTAGAATTTTAAACTAAAGCGAGATTGCCGAGGATTTTGTCGATCTGCACTCTTTGCTCAAACACTTCGCGCAGCTTTCCAAAACGGCAGGTTTCCACGTCTACATCGTCCATTTCCGGTAAAGTCCCGAGAACCGGAATGCCGGAAAGGTCCTGGACAACTTTTGGGTTCGTAATTTCCGCGACCGAATAATTAACCGTGGGAAGGCGGTTGAAAATAATCCCCCGGAGCTCAAAACCGCGGATCAGGGCCGCGTCCAACGTCAGAAGGGTGTGGTTGATGGTGCCCAGGCCCGGCCGCGCCACGATTAAAAGAGGCAGGCGGAATTCCCGGATCAGATTTGCGACATAGTAATTATTTTTCAAAGGAACAAGCAAGCCGCCAACACCTTCCACAATAATGAAGTCATAATGTTTCTGCATTTCTCTGTAAGCCTTGATAATGCCATCCAGATCGACTTCTCTTTTCTCAATACCGGCGGCAACGCTGGGCGCCAGCGGGTTCCGGTAGCGGGAAGGGCAGGTCAACGCGGGATATTCATTTTCACCCGCCTCCAGAAGAAACACCGCATCCATCGGAACCAGGCGTTTTTCTGAAGTTCCATGACAACCGGTGGCAACAGGCTTCATGACACCAACTTTAATGCCGCGTGCCCTAAGCGCAAGCGCGAGACCCGCGGCAACAATGGTCTTGCCGACTTCAGTGTCAGTGCCTGTGATAAAAATTCCAGGTTTCATTAAAGCTCTTCTCCAACTTCCTTGATTGATTCGTAAGTAATTTTCAAAAGCTGCTCAAGCTCTTTGGCTGAAATAGCCAGGGGCGGCATCAACACAATGACTGGGCCCAACGGCCTTAGAATTGCGCCTTTGGCCCGCGCCTTCTGAATTACGCGCACGCCGATTTTTTCTTTCGGCTGAAACGCAACGCGCGTTTTGCGGTCACGCACCAGCTCGATGCCGGCCATAAAACCCTCCTGCCGCACATCGCCCACAATGGGAATATTAGGAAATTCTTTGAACTTGTCCGCCATCAGCCGGATTTTCGGCTGTAGGTTTTTCAGGACTTTGTTTTTTTCAAAAAGATCAAGGCTGGCAATCGCGGCAGCACACGCCAGTGGATTGGCCGTGTACGTGTGACCGTGGAAAAACGCCCTGAAGTCCTCGTATTTTCCGAGGAACCCTTCATAAATTTTTTCCGTGGTCAGAGTCGCGGCCAGCGGCAGATAGCCGCCGGTAATGCCTTTTGCGACCGCCATGATGTCAGGCGTTAATCTTTCACGGTCCGCCGCAAACATTGTTCCTGTGCGGCCAAAGCCCGTGGCAACCTCGTCAAAAATCAGAAGGATATTATACTTTTTCGTTAATTCTCTTGCACGAGAAATATAGCCTGGCGGCTGGTGAATCATGCCCGCCGCTCCCTGCATGAGCGGTTCCATGACAAGCGCCGCGATTTCCTGATGGTGCTTGAGCAAAATCTCTTCAAGCTCCTGCAGGGACTGCTCCCCAACAGCACCATGCCCCGGCGCCCCAGGCCAGTGATAGGCATAGGGCGAAGGAATTGAAAAACTCTCAAAAAGCAGCGGCTGGTAAATTTCATGAAACAAATCAATGCCGCCCACGCTAACCGAACCCAGCGTGTCTCCGTGATAAGAATTCTTTAACTTGATGAATTTTGTTTTCCCGGGCTTGCCCGTCTGCCGCCAGAATTGAAAAGCCATTTTCAGCGCGATTTCCACAGCCTCGGAACCGGAGTCCGAATAAAAAACGCGGGTCAGCCCTTCGGGCGCGATGTCCACCAGCTTTTCTGAAAGCTCAATCGCCGGGACATTTGAAAGGCCGAGAAAAGTGGAGTGGGACACCTTGGCCAGCTGCTTTTTTACCGCGATGTCAATTTCCGGAACCTGATGGCCGTGAACATTGCACCAGAGCGAGGAAACACCGTCCAGGTATTTGCGGCCTTTGGTGTCCCAAAGCCACATTCCTTTTGCTTTTTCAATGACCAGCACGTCTTCATCCTGCCATTCCTGCATCTGGGTGAAGGGGTGCCAGACAAAACGTCTGTCTTTTGAAATAAGGACCGCGGTGCGGTCTTTTTTAGTTCTGGTTCGCTTCAGGGTTTGGGTCTTCATAGCGGTTCATCCATAAACGCTGCCGGCGAATGCGCAGCTGCGGCTCAATACGCAGGCGCACGTCCGGCAAACGCCCGTCAATAATGATAGGGATTTCCATTTTCCTTTCTTCC
>CAZKMJ010000001.1:26032-43688 GCA_964553835.1 uncultured bacterium | reverse complement strand
AAGATATGTCGCCTCCTGTTTGGTCAGCGGCATTTTCATATTTTTGAAAATATCGTAGACCACTTCCCCGCTGGCTGCGGCTTGAGGGAGGACAAAATTATATTTTCCGAAGAAATCATTGCTGATGTGATGATCAATATTGAAGACCACGGTGTCCGGAGACATAAGGCTGCGGACTTTTCCGATACGCTCAAGCGTCGGGCAGTCGGCAGTAACAAGCGCGTCAAACTTTTTCATTTTGACCTGCCTCACATTGTTCCAGCGCTTACCGTCCATACAGAAAAGCCGTTCAGGAAAAATGTCCTCAGCCACGACCGTAGTTTTTTTTCCTAGCCTGCGCAGAAGTGAGTCCATGGCCAGAATGCTGCCAGCCGCGTCACCTTCCGGCAGCACATGGCAGGTCAGAAGATAATTGTCATGTTTTTTGAGGGCTTTGCAGAAATCAGCGAGGGAGGTTGCTTTCTTCTTCATAAATCAGTTTTTGCCGGGCTTGTCTTCCTGCTGAATTTTGTGCAGGACCTTGTCAACCTCGATGCTCTGCTCAATCGAATCGTCAAGACGGAAAGTCAGTTTGGGCGTGTAACGCAGCTGAAGCGCGTCACCGATTTCCTTTTGTAAAAATCCAGCGGCTTTCTCAAGCGCAATCTGGGAATCCTTTTTCTGTTTGTCATTGCCCAGCACACTGTAAAAAACGCAAGCCGAACGCAGATCCGGCGTAACGTCCACGTGCGTAACTGTGACAAAACCAAGGCGCGGATCCTTCACGCGGTGAAGAATGAGCTGGCCAAGCTCCATCTGGATCAAATGGCCGACACGGTTGATACGTTTTCCTTGCATGATCAAAACCTCTGGAGGGAATTAACTTTCGAGCTTCGTGGCGATCTTGTCGAGGCGGTAGGCTTCAATCTGGTCGCCTTCCCGGATATCATCGTAACCTTCCAGGGAAAAGCCGCATTCATAACCCTGCGCCACTTCACGAACGTCATCTTTAAAGCGTTTAAGCGAAGACAATTTTCCTTCAAAAACAACCACATGTCCGCGGATCAAGCGCACCTTATTGCTGCGCACCACTTTGCCCTTGATGACAGCGGCGCCGGCAACAGTGCCGATCCTGGAAATTTTAAAAACCTTGCGGACCTGCATGCGGCCTTCGACCACTTCCTTGTAGGTCGGTTCCAGAAGGCCTTCGAGTGCCTTGCGAACATCTTCCACTGCTTCATAAATGATCCCGTAAAAACGCACGTCCACGCCTTCACGTTCAGCCAATTCCTGAGCTTTAGGTTCCGGTTTTACATGGAAACCCAGAATAATCGCATCAGAAGCAGCCGCCAGCACCACGTCAGATTCGTTAATGCCGCCAGCACCGCCGTGAATGACACGGATGCGGCACTGGTCGTTGGACATTTTTTCAAGAGACTGGGTCAGAGCTTCCACAGAACCCTGCACGTCAGCCTTGATAATAATTTTTAATTCCTTGAAATTGCCTTCGGAAAGTTTTTCATACAGACCTTCGAGCGACAAATGTTTGTTGGCGCCGACAGCAAGCCTTTCCTTGAGCTCATGCGCGCGTTTTTCGCTGATCTGGCGAGCGGTCTTTTCATCTTCTACCGCGTAAAGGTGCTCGCCAGCTTCCGGAACGCCGTTCAGGCCGCTGACTTCCGCCGCATATGAAGGTCCAGCTTCCTTGATGCTTTTACCATGATCATTACGCAGCGAGCGCACACGGCCCATATAAGGTCCGCATACGATAATATCGCCGGGTCTGAGAGTTCCCTTCTGGACAACAGCCGTAACAACCGGACCGCTGCCCTTGGAAAGATGGCCTTCAATAACAGTTCCGAACGCGTGACGGTCGGCATTGGCTTTAAGCTCGAGGACTTCGGCTTCAAGCAGGAGCATTTCAAGCAGCTTGTCGATACCTTCGCCTGTTTTGGCGGAAACTTTCACAACAATCGTTTTCCCCCCCCATTCTTCCGGCACCAGACCAAGCTTCTGCAGGCCGGTCATGACTTTCTGCGGATTGGCGGAAGGAAGATCAGCCTTGTTCATGGCGACCACAATCGGGCAGCCTGCTTCCTTGGCGTGATTGTAAGCTTCAATAGTCTGCGGCATGACTCCGTCATCAGCCGCGATCACCAGAACCACCACGTCGGTGACGTTGGCGCCGCGCGAACGCATGGCGGTGAACGCTTCATGGCCCGGCGTATCAAGGAAAGTCACATGGCCTTTGCCTGGAATGTCGACACCGTAAGCGCCGATATGCTGAGTGATGAAACCTTTTTCGGTCGAAGCAACTTTGGTTTTGCGGATGGCGTCAAGCAAAGAGGTTTTGCCGTGGTCGACATGGCCCATCATCGTCACTACCGGCGGACGGGGTTTGAGTTTCTTCGCGTCTTCTTTGTCTTCAAGAATAGTTTGAGCTACGTCAGCCAGGGCGGTAATGGCCAGCCCAAGTTTTTTGCCGAGAGATACAACGATTTCTTCATTCAGCAGCTGGTTGACGTTAGCGAAAATGCCCATGCCCATCAAATGCTTGATCAATTCAGGAATGCGCAAGTTCAAACGCTCTGCCAGATTACCGACATTGATCGGAAAAGGAATTTCGATTTTCTGCGGAGCGGCCTGAACCGGAGCGGGCTTGGCAGCGGGCGGCGGAGGCGGCGCTGAAACAGGTTTCTGGGGTGCAGGAGCAGCGGCTTTCACAGGTTCCGTTTTCGGTGCCGGCGCAACAGCGGGTTTGGGCTTTTCCTGGACAGCAGTCGCAGAAGCGGCCGCGGCTTTGGGAGCGGCAGCAGGCTTGGCCTTGGGAGCTTCAGCTTTAGCAGCAGGCGCGGGCGTGGATTTGCCGCGCAGCTTCGCAAGCACATCATCTTCGACTTTTGACATGTGCGTTTTGGCCGAACCGCCGAGCTTGTTGATCTTTTCGATTAAATCCTTGCTCGGCACTCCAAGTTCTTTTGCCAGTTCGTGGACTTTCATGCAGTACCCTTCTCGATAATCGCTTTATGGGCCGCGGCAATAATTTTTTCCGCGGTCTTGTCCCCGATACCCGGGATCTTCGCAAGGTCTTCAGGGGTGATCTTAATCAGGTCTTTAATGGTATTGATGTTGTTGGCCTTGAGCAGCTCTTCGGTTTTCTCACCAACACCATCGAGGTCGCGAAGCGGAATTTTCTGGCTCTTGGAACGCACATCAAGCTTCCAGCCGATCAGCTTCGAGGCAAGCCGCACATTCTGGCCCTTCTTGCCAATGGCAAGAGAAAGCTGGTCGTCTTCCACCAGGATTTCAGCGGCCTTGTCCTTGCGGTTGAGCTTGATTTCAGCAAGCTCGGCAGGAGCCATTGCATTCTTGATGTAAGGCTCGATTTCATCGCTGTAGCGGATGATGTCGATCTTTTCACCGCCAAGTTCACGAACGATATTTTTAACACGCTGTCCACGGACACCTACGCAGGAACCCACAGAATCAATCTTGTCATCGTTGGAATGGACGGCAATTTTGGTGCGGGAGCCAGCTTCGCGCGCGGCTGCCTTGATCGTCACAATTCCGTCATGAATTTCCGGCACTTCCATTTCGAAAAGGCGTTTCACAAAACCTGCGTGCGCGCGCGATAGAATAATTTCCGGACCGCGCGGAGTCTTCTTCACCTCACAAACGTAGGCGCGAATAATGTCACCCTGGCGGTAGTGGTCCTGCGGGGACTGCTCGCGCGCGGGAAGAATGCCTTCGGTCTTGCCGAAATCCACGATGATGGCCTTGGGTTCAATGCGGTGAACATTGCCCGTTACAACATCACCCATCTTCCGGTTGTAATCGTCGTAAATTGATTCACGTTCTGCTTCCCGGATTTTCTGGATAATGACCTGCTTGGCAGTCTGGGCAGCAATACGGCCGAAGTCCGCGTCATTGACCGGCTTGCCGTTTTCCATAAGGCGAATCCGGTAGGTGGCCGGGTCAATCTGAATCTCAAAATCTTCCCGGTTAGGGTAGGTTTTGCGGCAAGCAGATAGAAGGGCCTGCTTAAGGGCCTCCATAAGAGCTTCCTTCGGGATGCCCTTTTCCTTTTCAATATACTCTAAAGATGACAGAAGGTCTTGATTCATAAGGGGTTACACGCTCCATAGAAAAAAAAGAAGTGGGCGTGTATCTGCCCACTTTCTGCGAAATTTAATTTGCAGGGTTATTATAGTGAAATCCGGGGGAATGTCAACGGAGGCCTCAGGGGCTCCCGGGGCCCGGAAAGGCCCTGGTTCAGGCGCTGGATTCTTTGTCCAGAAGGGACCGGAGTTCTTTGAGCGCGTTCTGAGCTGTGCCGCCTGGCTGGCTGTCCAGGATACGGGTAATCTGGTCCCGCATCTGGGCGCATTTCGAGCGTTCGAACTTTAGCTTCTCAATAAATCGGTTGATCTCCGCCGCTGTCTCACCGAAATAGTCCCCTTCGCGCAAATGGATGGGGTGCGGGATCTCACCGTCATTGATTTTCAGGAAAGTCTGGCGGAACCGGTAAACAGGGCCGGCCACGCGGTGAAGGAAGAACACACCGTAAAAAGCGATCACCACCAGCGTCACAAAAAGCACGCAGCTGACCCTGATGACCAGCTGATAGCTGATGTCGGAAAGCATTTCGTACGGGCTGACCTTGCCGAAATGGTAGCCGCCGAACGCCATTTCCTTGATAGTGCTGTGGATCACATAGGCCACCGCCAGTGTTGACACCATCAGCAGGCCGATGAGTACGAGCGAAAATTCGCGCTGCATCGGCTTGTGAATCAGAATGTTTTTCATCTTGCGGCGATAAGTTTTCTGCGCCGCCGCGGAGACCGCTTTTGAGTTTTGTTCGGTCATGGATTTCTCCTTTTTAAACTGGAATTCCCGCCCAAAAGATTAATGATCAAGACATTAAGAAAACGGAAAAAGCCCTTAAGGGCCGCAATTATATCGTCGGCAATAAGCACGAAATTCGGTAGCACAAAAAGCGTCAGGAAAGTTGAGCTGCAAAGCCCGCCGATGACCGTCACGGCCAGGGGCGCCCACAATTCGCTGGAATTCCCCCAGCTCATGGCCATGGGCGCGAAGCCCAGGCTGGTCGAAATCGTGGTCATGGTGATGGGCCTCAGGCGGTCCATACCAGCGTGGATCAGAGCATCTTCCGTGTTGAAATTTTCTTTTATTTTTAAATGGTTCATATGGTCCATCATAATAATAGCCGCGTTGACAACATAACCGGCCAGAAGGATCATGCCGATGAAAACGTTTTCGGAGAGCGGTTTTTTTGTCAAAGTTAGCGCCAGCCAGATGCCTGTCGTGGCCATAGGCACCGAGATCATGACCAGCAATGGCTGCAAGTAGCTTTCAAACAAACAGGCCATGACCATGTAGACCAGGAAAACGGTCAGCAGAAGCGCTACGCTCAGCTGCGACTTACCCTGCATCAACTGTTCATAGCTGCCGCCGAATCTCCAGTAATAATCGTCCGGAAGTTTGATGTCCTTCAGTGCGGCTTTGACGTCCGCGGCCACTTTTTCAAGTGCGCCTTTAGCGTCACCTTTGACAAACACATAACGGTATTTGTCTTTGCGGTCAATTGTCTGCGGACCAGTGGAAGGCACAAAGTTAGCGATTTCCCCTAGAGGAATCTGGATCCCGGCCGTATGGGAAGGAATGTAAATGTAGCGCAGATCCTCGATTTTCTGGCGATAAACCGGCTGAAGGCGCGTGATGGTCTCGATTTCCTGGCCCTTTGAAAGCTCGTGGAACTTCGTGGGACGCATGCCGCGTACCTGCGCATGAATCGCGTCAGCCACGTCCTTGACGGTCAAACCGTAATAGGCGGCGCGGCCGCGGTCTACAATCAGCGAATACTCGGGCCGCTTGCGAAGGTCCGTCATGACAATGTTCTGCATGCCTTTGACCTGGCCCATACGCTTCGCAAATTCCGAAGCCAGTTTTTCCAGCTGATCATTGTCATTGCCAAAAATATTGACGACCAGTTTCTTCTGCTCATCACTTCCCTGCCCTTCGTCGACAAGAAGACTGTAATCGTCGTGCACCTCTTTGACCAGCTCATTGCCTTTCTGGTCAATCATCTTCATGATTTCTTCCTTGGAATAAGTCCTTTTATTCTTGGGATGCAAACGCACAAATATGGTCACAGTGTCCTTGCGGACCGTGGAATTGAACATCTCAACGTCCGGGATCTGGTTCAGTACTTCTTCTACTTTTTTGACAGAGTCATCATTGGCTTCAAGGCGCGCGCCGGCCAGGGGAAAAATCACGATTGAAAACTCGTTTTCTTCAAAGGTGCTTGGATGGTCAATTGGCATTTTGGCAATGCGGTGGCCGCAAAAAACGAAAAATACGGTCACTGCAATAGCCACAGGATAGCGCAGCTTCAAGTTCCACTTCATAATACGTTTATACATCAGGGCGGCGCCGTCCTCTTTTTTTTCACCGTGACTTTTGACATGGATTTTCCCCTTAGCCCATTTCACAAGCAGCATGGGCACCAGCATCTGCGCCACAAAAAATGAAACGATCAGGGAACCGCTGACCGTGATCGCAAATCCCGCGTACATCATTTGCACTTTTTTATCGATAAACATGATCGGCAGGAATACGATCAGCGTTGCCAAAAGCGATGCCAAAAGCGGGAGGAAAACTTCCTCCGACCCCTGACGGATGGCCTCAAAATCCGACAACCCTTTTTCTTTTTTCACAAAAACGTTTTCAAGAATGACGATGGAGCTGTCCACCAGAATACCGTGTGCCAGCGAAAGGCCGGAAAGGGTCATGATATTCAAACTGATGCCAAACGCGTCCATGATAACGAAGGTCGTGATGACAGAAACCGGGAGTGAAATCAGCACAATCAGTGAAAGCACCCACTGCCTGAGGAAAAAATAAATCAGCAGCACGGTCAGCACACAGCCTTCATATAGAGTGTCTTTGACTTCCTCGATGGCCTTGGAAATGACTTCAGCTTTGTCGGTGACCAGCACTACCGTAACTTCTTTTTTGTGCTGCTCCCCGAACTGGTCCAACAGCTCACGCGCGTGCTTGACCACGGGAATGGTATTGGCCAGGCTGGTTTTCTTGACATAGACCGTAACGTTCTGTTCCAGGTTCAGACGGGCCGCGTCTTCCGGCTCCATGTAAGCATCCTTGACCGTGGCAATTTCCTTTAGCGGCACAATAGATCCCTGGCGGGTGGCTTTCATACCCAGCTCGCCAATCTCTTCCACTTTCTGAAAAGTGCCCATGGTACGGATGGCATATTCCATCTTCCCCGCGTCCAGATTACCCGCCAGCAGGTTGATATTGCTCTGGCCGATGATGTCCATAACACGGTCCACGTCAATGTTGTAACCAAACATCTTGTCGCGGTCCATTTCCACAAGGATTTTACGTTCACGGCCGCCATAAACTTCCACGCTGGCTACGCCATCAACACGCGCGATCAGGGGCTTGAGCTCATTGTCCACCATTTCGCGAATATCTTCCGGCGACATACTGTTAGAAGTCAGGGAGAAAATCAGAATCGCTGAGGACGTGTCATCGTAGTTGGCTATGACGGGCTTTTCGATTTCTTTGGGGAGCAATGGTTTGACACGTGAAAACTTTTCGCGCACTTCAAGGGCCGCGAAATTCATGTCTGTGCCCGGTTCAAATTCCATAGTTACGCGGGACTCGGCTTCACGTGAGCTGGAAAAAAGACCCTTCAAATGGCTGACCGTGGCAACGGCTTCTTCAACAGGCTTGGTAATAGACTTTTCAACTTCAGGGGGAGGCAGGCCGCCGCGGGCACGGACAATGATACTGACCACACCCGGGTTCTGGCCCTGGTAAAGTTCTACCGGCAAACGACCCAGAGAAATCAGGCCCAGCATAACTGCGCCCGTGAAAATCATGGCCACAAGCACTGGTTTCTGGATGGAAACTGAGGGAAGGCCCATTAGATCTGCTCCCCTTGTGGATGCGGCCCTTCATCCGCTGGCTCTTCCTCTTCTTCCTCATCTTCGTTATAGCCCGTCAGCATTTCAATACCGCGAGTTACCAGAATATTGAAACACGGAAGCACGATCAGCGTCAAAAAGGTAGAGGACAAAAGACCGCCCATCATGCTGACAGCCATGGGCGAACGCAGTTCCGCGCCTTCACCAAGACCAAGCGCCAAAGGCACAAGGCCGACCACAGAAGTGAACATACTCATCAGAATCGGACGCGTTCTTGCTTTTGCGGACAGAATAGATGCTTCTTCAATACTCATCCCCTCCGCGCGGTACTGGTTGCTGGTTTCAATCAGCATGATACCGTTGTTCACAACCGTACCCACCAGGATGATAATACCCAACGCGGAAATAACGTTGATGGAAGCTCCTGCTGTGATCAACGCAACAACGACACCGGCAAAAGCCAGCGGGACAGTGATCATAATCATGGCAGGCTGAACAAATGACTCGAACTGCGCGGCCATAATCATGTACACCAGCGCGAAGGCCAGTACGAAAGCAAAAATGACCTTGTCGAAACTTTCCTTGATTTCACGTGCCTTACCGGAAAGAGCCACATGCATACCTGATTCGGGCGCAATTTTCATATCACGCAGCATGATCTGCACCAGCGGCAGCACGTCCTTATTTTTGGCGATGGAATTGTCGATTTCAGCGGACACAACAATCGTACGTTCCTGGTCCAGGCGCTTGATTTCGCTCGGACTGGCGCTTTGTTCAATCTTCGCGACTTCCTTCAAAGGAATGAGCGTATCGAGGACTTTGGAGTAAAGAAGAAGATCGCCAAGGTGCTGGACGTTCCGCCGGTCTTTCTCGCTCAAACGCACCAGAATTTCAAACTCCTTGCCTGCTTCACGGTATTCGGTAGGCACCACGCCGCCCAGCGCGGCTTTGGCAATCAGCGAAATATCGAGAGCTGAAATACCATAAAGGGCGGCGCGTTTTTTATCGATGTAAACCTGGGTTTCAGGTGAGGTTTTGCCCATGTCATCCTGAATATTTTCCACGCCCTTGATGGCCTGCAGATTGGCCTTAACCACGTCAATCAGCTCCATCATTTCCTTGAAGTTATAGCCTTTGACTTCAATCTGAATGGGCTTGTTGCCGCCTTCCGCAAATGAGAATTCGCTTTCCGCCAGCACGAACTCGATTTGCCCGGCTTCGCGATCCATATCCTCCGCTTTTTGCTCGATTTCATGCACCACAACAGCTGAAGGTTTTTTTCGTTCCTTTTTAAGCGTGACCAGAATAATGGCCTGCGACGGACGCAATGTATCGAGCTTGACCGCGCCCTTTCCGCCTTTTTCCGAACCGATGGTCACAGCAACGTCCTGAATTTCCGGGATGTCCTTGAAAATATTTTCGAGGCGCTGGCAGACACGGTCAGTAATCTCAAGCCGGGTTCCCAACGGCATGTCCACTTTCACAATGAACTGGCCCTGGTCCACTTTAGGCAGCACTTCTTTCTCAAGTTTAGGCAGGATGCTTCCAACCAGAAAACCACAAATACCAAATGTAATGCCCAGTATCATGGCGCAGTAAGCCATTTTTTTGCCCCGCGGAATATGCTTGCCGATAAGGCGCTTTTCCAGGAAGGCCGTCCAGGGAAAGGGTTTATATTCCGAGCTTTTGACTTTCAGATAAATCGAGACCATCGGAATTACGGTGATGGGAAGAATGGTCGAAATGATCTGAGAATGGATAATGGCCCAGGACAAGTCGCGAAACAGCTGGCCCGGAATACCCGGCACGAAAATAATCAGCGGCAGGAAGACTGCGATGGTGGTGGCGTTTGATGTGATGACTGGCCATGTGACTTCCCCGGCCCCTTCTACTGCGGCCTTGTACGCATCCATCCCCTGCTCGCGTTTGCTGAAAATATTTTCAAGCACCACGATACTGGTATCTACGATCATACCCGCGCCCAGCGCCAGACCACCAAGCGACATGGTGTTCAGCGTGATACCGCTCAGGTTCATCAGGAAGAAAGTGCCGATCACGGTCATGGGAATCGAAATCGTGGTCAAAAGCGCGGGAAGAATGGAGCGCAATGAAATGAAAAGAACGATAAAGGCCAGCTGACCGCCGCTGACAGCGTCATTGGACAGGTCTTCCAGCGATTTGCGGATGAAAACCGAGTGATCGTAAATAATGTCGTACCGCAGGCCGCGCGAATCGATATCTTCCTTCAGGAAATCGAGTGTCTTGCGGACGCGGTCTACGACTTGAATGGTGTTGGCGTTGGCCTGCTTCTGAATGGCGATGGAAATATTGTCGCTGCCATTGTGGCGGGACACACTGCTTTTTTCAGCAACGCCGTCCTCCACTTCCGCGATATCGCGGATCAGCACCAGCCTCTTTTCAAGCAGCTTCTTGGTGACTTCTTCACGCAGGGAGTCCAGCGTGCTACGGGGCCCACTCTCGCCTTTTTCCACAAAGCTGTTGTCTTCACGCCGGACTTTTTTGACTGTGTCGACGCCCGCCACGGAATAACCGATTTCCTTGACTGAGCGGAACTCACCCACTGTGCGGATCAAATATTCATACAGGCCTTTCTTGATACTGCCGGCCGGGTAAGTAATGTTGGCTTTTTCAACCTGGTCGATGACTTCAAGCAGCGAAAGATGGTTGGCTTCGAGACGGGCCTGGTCAATATTGATAAAAATCTGGCGGTCCGCGCCGCCGGAAATGCTGGCTGAGGCCACACCTTCCACTTTTTCCAGGTTGTCTTTAAAAAGTTTTTCCGCCAGCATTTTCAGCTGGATCGGAGGCATGTTATTGCCCGTAACTGAAAGCAGCATGATAGGACGTGACAGAGGGTCGAATTTCAAAACGACGGGGTCGCTGGATTCCTTGGGAAGCCTTTCCTTGACCACGTCAATCTTTGCTCGGACGGCCAGGGCGGCGAAATCGACGTCCTGGCCCCAGTTGAAGGAAACTTTAATGGTGGAACGGCCTTCGCGCGAGGTAGATTCAAGACGCTTGAGGCCGGCGACAGAGCTGACACTTTCTTCGATGGGCCGCGTGATCAGCGTTTCAATTTCTTCGGGAGCGGCGTTGGCGTATTCGGTAACAACGGTGATTTGCGGGAAGGTGATGGGCGGGAAGAGTTCCTGGGGTAGTCTCAGAAAGCAGATGACCCCGATCACCATCAAACCTGTCGTCAACATGACGACGGTCACTTTTCTTTTGACTACGACTTCCGCGAGACTCATGCTGTCATGCGCGGGCGGTACTGCTGTTAAATCTCGGCTTCCTGGGTTTCGAGCAGCCGGACCTTTTTATCATCTTCAAGCTTTTCAAGGCCAGAAATCGCGACCACTTCCCCTTCCGAAAGGCCCGCGTCGATCTGCGTGTAATCCGGACGGGTATAACCCACCGTAATCGGGCGCTTCTTGACGGATAAATCTTCCTCCGGTTTCTTTTCCGGCTTGGCATCCGTCTGCCCTTTAACTTCCGCCTGCTTTTTTCCTTTCTTCTTTGTGTCCGGAACAGGTTTGCCACTGGCATCCCTGGCACCGCCAAGAAGAGGCAGCTGCGGCGCCTTCGGCGCGCCCTGAACATTTGCACCCGGTGCTCCCGGGAGGGCCGCCGGTTGATCCGGCTTTATTTCCTGAGGCTGGCCTTCCTGGCCGCCGGCCTGGGCCGGTGCTTTCGCGCCTTCAGGAGCGTTGTCTTTAGCACCCTTGTCCGCGTTCTTCGACTGCTGGATCAAAGGTCCTTTACCAGAGTGTACCACATAGACAAATTGCTCCCCTTCCTTGCCCTGGACAGAATCGGTCGGGACCACCAGGGTGTTCTTCTTGCTGTAGAGGAGAATACGGATACGGGCGAACATGCCGGGAAGGAGCAGGCGGTCAGGGTTTTCAACCCGGACCTTGACCGTGGCTGTACGGCTGGTGCCGGCCACCACAGGAGCCACGTTTTCAATCACACCTTCAAAAGTTTTGTCCGGATAAGCGTCCACAAATACACGCGCTTTCTGGCCCAGCGCAATCTTGTTCACATCGCGTTCCACCACACCGAATTCCGCGTAAACATATTCGGTCATAATGTGGGTACCCAGCAGCGTGTTCTGCGTTATGGTTTCGCCTTCTTCCACATTCAAGTCACCAATCATGCCCGCGGAAGGCGCGTACAGGTTTGATTTCTCCAGCATAGCTTCATTGGCTTTGACCTCAAGGCGATTGGCCTCGGCTTCATACTTGGAAGATTCCCATTCCAGCTTCACATTGTCGAGCGTGCTTTTGGGGATCGCGCCCATGGCAAACAGTTTTTCGTTTTCTTTCACTTTCTGTTCCTGGATGGAAGCCTGTGAATTGGCCTTGTTGAATTCTGCCTGCGCGCGTTTCAGACGAAGCAGGATGTCGTCCTGTTTCAGCGAAACAAGCAGCGCGCCTTCTTCATAGCGTTCACCTTCGCGGTAATTGATGGAGCTGATGGTGCCCGGCACTTCAAAGCTCAGCTTGAATTCCATGGCGCCCTTGATGGTACCCAGTGCGTTTAGCGAGTCTTCAAAATTAAAACGGCCCACGCGGAAACCCTTGATAGGAATAACAGAATCTGTCGACTTCTGTTCTTTCTGCTTCATGGCATCTTCAAGCGAGATCTTGGGCTTTTTCGGTCCGTGGAAAAACAGGGTTTTGACCGTGAACAATGTCACAAGAGCGATCAGAGCGATCAGGATTTTTGAACGGTGCGGCTCGGCCATTTTGCGCGCGGATTCCGGCAGTTTGGCCAGGCCTTTTCCAAGCAGATCATCCAGCTTGTGCCAGAGGGTAAAAGCGATAGCCTTGAAAGCATTCTGGGGCGCTTCACCTTCGGGCGGGTGCACCTGGATCTCACGGCCCTTCTCCTGCATGCTGTTGAAGAACTTGATAAATTTGTCCAGCATGGACTTCAGCTTTTCAAAAGGACTTTTGGAGGGCCGGTGAGGCTGCTGGCCTTCAGGCTTTTGCGGTGTTTCCATGGATCTCCTTTAGAGGAAAATAATTCCGAATGCCGATGGCATGGTTCAGTTTGGCTTTGGCCGTGTAATAGTCGGCAAGCGCCTTGTGCAGCGCCGTGGCTTCGTTCAAAACATCGATCTGGGACTGAAGATACTCGGAAATCTGGATTTCGTTTTTACCAAGGCGGTGCTTGGAATACTCGCCCAGCCGCTGGCGATAATTGAAACGCTGCAACGAAGAACGCACACGGATCTTGGCTTTCTGAAAATCAAAGTAGGACTGCTTGACGTTGCGAACCACTTCTTTTTCTGTTTTTTCCAGCTGGATGATCTGGTCGAGCTTGGCCACTTCAGCTTCTTTCACGGAGGCCCAGTCGGAAAGGCCGTCAAGAAGGCCGATCTGAAATGTGTGGCGTGTGGTCTGCGAGCCGGCGCCGGACTGGAACTGGGTCACGGAAGGCGCCTTTTCGTCATTTTCAAAAGTCCAGTTGGCTTTGTTGCCGCCGAGGTTCCAGTTAAATTCCAGCAGAAAGCGGAAGTTCTCACGCAGGCCGGGAGAATCCGTCACGGCCGTAAAGGCTTCGGCAAGTTTTCCAAAATCTATGGTCAAATCAACCTTGGGCATGAATTCACCCATCCTGACTTTTTCCTGAAGGCGCGCGCTGTCAAGTTTATAGGAATCCACCTGAAGCGCGGCGCGGTGTTGATAGGCAAGATCAACGAGGTCGGCAAGGTCGCTCGTTGAACTTTTAGCTTTTTCCTCTGCTCCGAAGATCAGGGCTTCACCATCCTTGTCCAGACTTAGCTTCTCAATGTCATACATGGAGTTTACCTGAAGATCGTCTTCAATGCCAAGATCGAGGAATTTCTGCAGATCCAGCTTGGCCAGCTCCAGCTCCTGCTTGGAGGTTTCATGGTCATACTGGTTCATACTATAGAGGGACTCAACGTTCAGGTTTTCGATCTCGGAAATGATCTCTGCCTTGTACTTTTGCTTGGAAATGTCCACGTAATGCTTCAGGGTCTCCAGAGTCTTTTTCTGGAACTGCACCACCTGGTAGGCGCGGTTGTATTCAAAGTAAGAGGAGGAAACTTCACTCAACAGGTCTTCAAGAGTCTGAATGTATTGTTTTTGCGCGGATTCAAGCTGAGCTTTTTCCTGAAGAAAAGTGTTCCAGAGAATACCGCCGCGGAAAAGGGGCTGGGTGATGCTGACACGGTAGTCCTTGGATCGGTAAGGGTCCGCGGAAAGACTTCCTTTTTTAATGCCATATTCAAAACTGGCTGAGGGCGCAAGGCCGCGCAGGGCTCCCAAAATCCTTCTCTTGGCAAGCACGATACGTTCGCGGTCCGCGATGGCCGGCGTGTAAACACGTGAAGCACGATACAGCACCTGCTCCAGGGTCTTTTCACCGGCGGCGTTGAATTGGTACGTGTCGCGGATTTTCTTTGAATTAATTTTATCGTTGATCGTAGCTTTATTAAGGTAAGGCATCTGGCGCTGCCGCGCTTCACGCAGCGTGTGCACCTGGTCTTTAATCGTCTTGTCGGCCACCGTGATGCTTGGAGTTGCAGCAGGAGTAACAGCCGGTTCGGGGACTGTAGCTGAAAACGCATTCGCCTTGACTGGTTCAGGTTCCGGAAGTTTCACTGGCTCTGGCTCAGGAGTAGCAACGACGGGCAAAGGTTTAGGCGGTTCAGGCGCGGAAACAGTTTCGGGTAACGGCGCGGAAGCTGGCTCAGGTTCAGGTTCCGGTGCGGGCTCAGAATCGGTAACAGGCGCAGCAGCAGGGGCCGGCACGCTCTTTTTCGCGGATTTGGATTCAGGGAACGCGGGTTTCCAATCCAGATCTTCATCCTTGGCCGTATCAACCGGGCCGGACTCGGAGGAGCTTAGGACATACTTATCCTGATCGGCGGCATATATGGAAGCGCAAGGGACCAATACGCATAAAAACACAATGATCCCGAGGTTTCTGGATAAAACCATTCTCTTTACCATCTCCATTGATAATTCACCGTTTCCTGGTGAATATCGGCACACTTTCGTCCCGCCTTGATCCCAGGAAAGAGGGCGCTGTCACAGCCAGGAGCACGGACTCACGTTCCAATGCGTTCTGGAAGGTATGCCCTGAAGTCCCCTTGAGGAACAGATTATCACCTTCTTTTAAAATAATCTTGGAATTTCCAGAGGCCGCCTCAAACCGCCCAACCAGCACCGACAGGAACACAGGGTGCTCAGCTGGCAGGAAGGACTCCTCCAGGCGCCTGCGGCTGCCGAAAATCAGCTTACCGCAGAAAAGCTCCTGCACCATGGGTGTGAATGAAACCACTTTGATGCCCAGAGACGGGAAATCCATCTGGAAGAAACCTTTCTGGGTCCCGGTATAAAAGAAATTTGTTTTGCTCTGCTCGGACTGGCGGAAGATGTCGCTGACTTTCAGACCCAGGCCTGAAGCCACAGCCGTCATGGTATCGAGTGAAGGATTGCGAATGCGGCCTTTTTCGAGCGCCGTCAGCGTTCGCGGATCCATGCCGGAATTTCGGCACAATTCCGCACCGGTCATCTTTTTTTCCATCCGCAGCCGGCGCACAATGCCGCCAAAAGAATTTTTTGGGGGCGCGGGCTTGTTTTTTTTCATGGTTTCAGGACAACTTTACCCAGCACATAATGTTTGCTTTTTTCCTCATTGCGGAAAAACCACTGGATCTTTCCGTCACTCCGGTTGCTGTCCACATCGTGGACGGCCACGGAAATGCGGACTTCAGAACCGGCCACGGGTTTGATACCCAAATATTCCCAGCTGACCGCGCCTTCAATAATATAGCCAGCGCTATCGGAAAAACTTTTGGTAATAATGACCGATTCTTTCTGCGGGTCTCCCCGGTCGCCAAACCAGGACCACGTGGAAACCGTGTCTGCGCCCTTGTCGGGTCTGAAACCGATCTGGAAATCATTTACACTGCCCCAATCCAGACCGTCACCCTGCGGGTCGACATAGAGCTCCATAATATCATCCATCCATATATTTTTCCCAGTCTTTCGGGAAACCAGGTCCGGGTCACCGACCTTGGCATAAAAAAGCAGAGCCGCCTGGTTCCATCCGAAACGGATCTGGACCCTGGGTGAATGCCCTTCCTTGAAACTGCCTGTTTCAATAAAAGACTCATTCAGATTGAGAGGTTTCCCATTGGGCCAGTCGCCAAGGAGCGCGTCCACCCGTATGGCGTTTGGAAGAAAAACAGCTTCCGCAACGGGAGGTTCAGGCCAGGCCACCTCCATGGTCCCTTCCTTGAAGCCCGCGGCCTGCAGGGCTTTCGTAATCGAGATGTTCTGGGACATTTTTTTCCAGATCAACCCGCTGCGATAATTTTCTATCATCAGAAACAAAGGGCCCTGGTCAATCCCGAGGACCAGCCGTGAAACCCACTTTTTGTCTTTGTTGAATGCGTCCGCGAAACCATAACGGCCCCAGAGCTCCGGCATGTTTTCATAAAAATTACGGAGGCAGGCTATGGATTCTTTGGGGGTGAAAACAATCGAGCTGCCGCAGGCTGTGGGCGCAACCGTACCGTCATGCCTCGCTGAACCGGGAGGCGCGCCGTAAGCCGCGTAGCCGCCGGGGCCGTCAGACGCGGTCAGGCCCCAACTTTCCGGCCCGTAACTTTTGAATTCATTCTCGTGGTTGATACAAAAAGCGCGGTTAGCCAGCGTTGCATTGGTGGAATTTTTAAAATAATCCGCGAATCCGTCATGCTTGTTTTTAAAATCCACAAAAATATGCGAGTACTGGTGTGTGAACAAAGGCGGCTGGTAAATCAGCCGGTATTCGCGATAGCTTCCCACCGGCCGGTTGATAGCTTTCCAGCTGTCCGCGGGAATGGGATGTGTGGCCGAGCCCATGGCCTGCAGATACATGACCATCGATTCATTATAGGTATCCCAGCGGTTGCGCTGAAAACCCGTTTCCGGGCTCCAAGCCATGGCCAGTGTTTTGCCTTCATGCAGCATCCAGGGCCAGTCAATGCGGTCATAAATTTTATTTACAAGCTCGCGAATTTCCGCGTCTTCAAAATATTCCGCGGCAAACATGGCGCCGGCCAGGAAAAGCGCGGTATCGATGGGAGAAAGTTCAGAGTTTTTGGTGCGTTCCCCCGTTTCAGGGTTCATGAAGTGATAAAAAAATCCATGCTCCTGCGGGGCGCGTTCCCAGAAAAAACGCAGTGTAGCCAAGACCATCTCACGCGCCGTGCCATTGTCCAGCCAGTCACGGGAAGCGGCGGCAGGATAAACCGCGAGCGCGAAACCGGTAGCCGCGATACTGGCGGGAGAATTGCTGACACCCTGATCGGAATTTGGCGCGTTATCACGCACAAGACCTGTGCTCAGGTTTCTTTCATTAATAAAATAATCCAGGCTTTTGCGCTGAATTGTATCCAGAAGCTCTTCATCAGAAAGGCCGGTCTTGTCCGCGAAAAGAGATGGGGAAAAGGAAAAAGATATGCAAAGGTTGAAAATACAAAGCAGGGAAATAGCTTTATTTATTCTCATTCCGGGGAACATGAAGGCTATTCTACGATCCCATGCAGTCCGAGACAAGCGTTTCCAGTTCGGACAATTTAACGGGTTTGGTCAAATAATGGAGGCAGCCCAGGGACTTGGCCTTGTTCATCATGGTTTCATCCCGGACGCCGGTCA
>CAZKMJ010000001.1:0-26022 GCA_964553835.1 uncultured bacterium | reverse complement strand
GGGGTTCTTGTCCTTCACCCGCCTTAAAAACTCGACGCCAATCATGCGGGGCATCAGCATATCGCATACAATCAGGTCAAAACCCTCTTTCTGGACCATGGCCAGGGCCTCTTCTCCGTCAGCGGCCATGGAAACTTTGTATTCGCGGTCTTCAAAATACATCTGTAGATAACCACGGATTTCGATTTCATCGTCTACCAGAAGGATTTTCTTGGGCATATTGAAGTAACGGCTTGTGGCATAATTGAATTGAGGCTTTTATGAAAAAACGCTTCTTCGTTCTTCTGGTTCTGACCGCTGGACTTGCCCTGTATTCCCCTGCCGGGCAGGCTGAAACGGTCCGTGCCGGGGCCGCCAAACAGGACATCACGCCGCCCGCGGGCACCCCGCTGGGCGGTTTTGGCAAGCGCCATGGAAAACCATCGACCGGCATCCATGATCCTCTTTTCGCCCGCGCTCTTGCCGTGACCCGCGGTGAAAAAACTTTCGTCTTTGTTTCCGCTGATCTGGTTCTGATTGACGCGGAACTTCGTGAAGCCGTCCTGAAAAAAATCCGGGCCCATACCCCGCTTCAAGAAAGCGAGCTGGTATTGACCGCGACCCACACTCATTCCGGCGGAGGAGCATACGGCGGCAGACTATGGCAGAAATTTATTCTTGGAAAAAAGCAGGACAAGGTTTTTGAATCTTTGACGCAAAATATCGCCAGCGCCGTGCTGCAAAGCCTTGAATCCCGAGTACCCGTTGATATGGAAATGGCGGAAACCCGGATCGATGAGCTGATCGAAAACCGCATGGACCCCAAGCTGAATTACCCGCAAATTCTGCGGGCGCTGCGTTTCAAGACGGCGGACGGTAAAATGATCGGCTCCATGATTTTTATGGCTGCCCACCCTACTTTGCTGGCCGCGTCCAATATGGAATTCTCAGCGGACTTTCCCGGCGCTCTTTGCAGGGCAATCGAAAACAAAAACCCGGGCGCCACCGCGCTTCTTATTAACGGAGCAGCCGGAGACCTGAAACCCAAAGCCATGATCACCGAAGACCGCTTTGAAAAAATGCTGGCTTACGGAAATTCCCTCGCTCAAAAATTCGAATCTCTGGATTTTAAATCCACGCCTGCAAACGGGCCGTGGGAAAGCGTCATTGAAAAACGTAAACTTCCGAAAGTCATTGCCCGGCTGGGCCGTTTTTCAGCGCCCTCTATTTTTGGCGGCAGGATTTTCCCAAGACACAGTGTGTTTCAGGGCGTGCGCATGGGCCAGGTTTTTGTGCTGGGCTATCCGGGTGAACTGGGTTCAGAGCCGGGGCATGAAATTGAAAATCATCTGCGCGCTCGCAACTTTGTTCCCCTGATTGCCGGTTATGCCAATGATTATCTGGGCTATGTCGTTTCGCACCGCCACTACAATGATCTGGAGCAGTATGAATCCCGCGCGAGTTTTTATGGCCCGAAAATGGACTGGTGGTCGCAGGAAGAGGCCATCCGGCTGGCGGAAAAAACCCTGACGGAGGATGAAAAGAAAAACTTAAGACCTGATGGTGTCCTTACATTTAAAGAAGGCCTTCCAGTCCTGAAATTGCGCGGCGACGCTTATCACGCGGGGTTTGAAGAAGGGCGGCTGCTGAAAAAAGAAATCCGGAAAACCATCGAAGACATCAAGGACTACCTGAATTCCGAACTTCCTGTGCCGCTGGCCAATCAGCTGTTGATCAATTTTTCCATGGACCATGCCTGGAAAAAAATGGAGCCTTTTGTTTCCTATGAAGATTACCGGCAGATCAAGGGCCTGGCCGACGGCTCAGGAGTACCGTTGAAAACCATGAAAAGAATGCACGCACTGCCGGAAGTTTATCCTTCCTGGTGCACCAATGGCGCCTACTGGGGCGAGGCCACGCAGGGCGGGCGCATGATCGCCATCCGCAACCTGGACTGGAACAGAAAAATCGGCATCCACAACCACGCGGCCGTGAAATTCATCTCCATTCCCGGACGGAAAATATATACCAACATTGGCTATACCGGATTTTCGGGCGTTCTTTCAGGCATGAATGAAAACGGGATTTCCGTGGGCCAGGTGGGTGCCGTTTCCGCGGATGAATCCATGGAAGGACTGCCCATGCCCTTTCTTTTAAAGCAGGTGCTGGAAGATTCCGGCGGCCTTCAGGACGCGATATCCATCTTTCAACGCGCTACGGGAACGCGCGGCTACAACTATGTCGTCGCAAGCGCGCTCGAGAAAAATGCGAGTGTCATTGAAAGCACTCATTCTCATCTGGCCGTGTTCACCGACAATGACAAAAACGAAAACGCGAATTACGCGCTACGGGTCCCCTGCGCGGTTTTCCGTGGAGATCCTGCCCTGGACCCCGTGATCCGGGACCTGCAAACTGCTTCAGGCGGCGAGCCCAAAAAACCGGGTCTTGAACCGCCCGTTGGAAGCGCTTTTGAAATCCGCTATCTCAAACACGGAAATCTGGTGAAGGAAAATTATGGAATGATCACACCGGAGATCGCTATAAATATCGCCAAAGAGCTGGCCCCGGGCTCCAATATTCAAAGCGTGATTTATGCTTTTCCTGAATTCCGGGTGGCAAACGCGAAGGACAAATTAAAAGCAGCTGAAACAGAATACGTGGAATTTAATTTTTCTTCAGATGGCTTTTCAAAGCCAGATACGACTGGATCTGCAGAAGCGGAAACACCACCACCCCTCCATAATGCCCAAAGGGCATGACCTTGAGCTTGGGCTTTCCCATGGCCTTCCATAAATGGAAAGTCCTGCCCGCGCCCACCACACGGTCAAACGCGGCAGCGTAAACTTCAACTTTCTGGCGCGGCACATAAGGCGCCAGGAGAATGGGGTCGGTTTTAATCACAGCCTCTAAATCTTTTTCTATTTTTTCATCACTCCAGCCATAGTGCTCACGCGCGTATTTCACCAGCTTGGTAATGCCCTTGTCCGGGCAGTATGTGATGATTTCACTCAACGGTCCGGCCGGCATGGCCAGAACATGGTAACGGATGCGCGGTTCGACGGCCGCCAGAACCGTGTGAAGAATAGCGCCATAGCTCACGCCAAAACTTCCGATCCGGGAAGGGTCCACTTCCGGCTGCTGCTCCAGCCAGTCCAGCGTCTGGCGCAGGCGCATAACAGAAGCGCGCATATAATCTTCAAATTGCCTGATGTCATCATTGCCCTCTTCCCATTGAAGCCTTTTGCGGTAAACAATCGCGGCCACCATGCCGTGCTTGGCGTAGTAGCCGGCGAAATGGTTGACCACCATATTACCGCCCAAAATAGGAGAAATTAAAACTGCGGGGCGTTTTTCACCGGACTTGATGTTTTTTGGAACATAGTAATCCACCCGGATGGTGTAACGCAGCGCCACATCATTCGCGGTTTTCTGGTCCGTCTTGAAGAGCTCTTGATTTTTATGCCGGAACTCTTCAAGGTTTTTAACTTCCAGCTCTTTGGGCAGGGTCAGCGGAAATTCAATGGTCCGGACGGTATATTTGCGCGTGACTTTTTCGCCGACGACTTTTCCATTTAAGTCCGGGGCCGGGTAATCGTAGTAAGCGCGGTAAAACTCTTCAGGCGAGGGTTTTTCTTTTTTATGGAGCGGCTGGTAAACCGTGCAGCCGGTAAAAACGAAAACAAGCAGCAGGCAGAGAGGCTGCCTAGCCTTCCACATAAATCGGATTGGACATGATCCAGGGTTTTGAGCCTTTGCTGACTTCCACACGGTACGCGCCCGGTTCTCCGGCGTCATATTTCAGCGCGGAGCCTTCCATCTCAAAGATAACACGTCCCTTATGGATCAGCCTCACATGGGCGGGCACAGGAATTTTGACCTCAAACTTCACTTCTCCCCCCTTGGGCACCGTTTCGCCCATGGTGTAAGTCTTGCCCTGAGACTCCGCGGTGAAAGCGAAATTCGATGCATCGCCTTCAATTTCGAAAGCCATGAAAGTCCGGCCTTTGCCGATCGCGTCGATGATTTTCCCGGCATCCAGCGAGTCTGCCAGCGCGAAAACATTGACCGATTGATAGGAAAGCATCAAATTTTCAGGGCAGAATTCACCAATTTTAAAATGGGTGTGGGCATCCACTCCCCCCAAACCGGACAGCTTCACACCCTTGGCAAGCTGCTCATCCCAGTATGGAATGGATTTGGGCATGGGCCGGTCCAGAACATTCAGGAACAGGCTTGGCGGAAGAAACGCGAACTCCAGCCCAAACTCAATTTTCGAAATGTCGTGGATGGCATGAAAAAAATTGTAAATTTCAATTCCATCCAGATTTTTTACATTCCAGTTGTCCCAGTCGCTTTTCCTGCTGAATGGGTGCGGGATAATGGCATACCCGCCCTTTTCATGCGCCCAATCAATAACTTCCTGGCCGGATTCCCTGTCGGCCGGAGGCTCTTCATAAACTCCCAGCATGATAATGTGGCCTTCGCTGGAAGATACTTCATTGCCAAAAACAAGCAGCGGGTCGCGCGGCAGGTTTTCTCTTTCATAAGCGTCTTTGGCGAGAGTGTTGTTGTGGTCGGTGACCACCACGAAATCCAGATGGGACTTCTGCGCCGCGGCAATCAGGTCTTTGAGGCTGGCATTAGAATCATGGGAAAATTCGGAGTGCACATGGAACACACCGCGAAAAACATTCCCCGACGGGTTGCGTTTGACTTCAAAAGCAGGCCAGCGCACCGCGAAAGCGCATCCAGAAAGAAACAAAATAAAAATGAGAAGGAATTTTTTCATCCGAAATACGCCATTTTCTTGATCAGTCCCAGCATCTCCGGCATGCTGCTGTGGCTGGAGCCTTTGTCCACAATCGCGGGCCTGCCGATCTTGCGAATGTCGGAAATTTCATCGCCGGAAATGGCGTCGAAAAACACGATCACGGCCGTCGAAATTTTCTTTTCCACAATGCCGCGGTAAATGTCACGCCCGTCCATGATGGGCATTTTAACGTCCAGCACAGCCACGTCATAATTTTTCTGCTGCATCCATTCGAGGGCCTTGCGGCCATCATCGGTATAATCCACGGCAAAACCCGGATTAGCGCGGTCATGAAGGAAATCCTGAATCATGCGCGCAATGTCTTTTTCATCGTCGACAATCATGACCTTTATTTTATCCGCGAATTCCAGGTGCTGGGTCAATTTTTTCTGAAAGGCCGCCATGGAAGCGGATTCGGCGTCCACAAAGTCATCAAACGGCAGCGATTTATTTTTGGAGTCCAGGCCGAACAGGCGGAAGCCTTTGGAAGTTTCGCGCAGGAATTTCAGCTTCTGTGCCATGCTCATGGAAAGAAGGTCGGGTTTAACAAAACAAAAATCCGCCCTGTTTTGGGTCAGCCAGGTGGAAGCCTGCGCGGGGTTGTCGAAAACGTGGACTTTCGAGGAGGTTTCCTCAAAGCATTCTTTAATCAAGGACGGCCAGGGGCTGTCTTTTTTATCGAGAACAAGTATTTGACGCGCAGGCATAGAAAGGCAGTCTAGCCAAACCGGAGAAAGACTGCAAGAAAATGCGGTGGTTTAGGCGGCAGCGCCAACGCTGCGGCTGGCCATGGCGGTCAGCATGAAGCGGGCAAACTTGTTTTCCGCGCCCGGTTCCACGCTGGTCGGAGAAAGCGCGTCAGAGCGGAAGCGGAACGAGAGGCCGTCTGGAACCTGATGGCGGAGAGTTTCGGCATCCTTGCGCACAACCCAGGCCATGGCACGGCGCGCTTCAGAGCGGCGCGGAGTCGAAATGACAAGGCCCTTGCGGCTGGTAACGCCTTTGTAGTGTTCCAGCTCGGCATCAGGAGTTCCGGGGCGAAGGATAAGCACAGGAACGGCATTGGGATTTTCAGCGAAAATCTTTTTGATTTCGGTGTAAGCCAGCACATCCAGCGTGCTGACGCGCTTGACGGTCACACCCGGCAGCTTGATATTTGAATAACGGTTCCACAGCATGGGGTTTCCGCCCTGCTCATCAATCAAAAAGACTTTACTGCCCGCAGGAAGATTCATGGCCGCGAGGTCATCGGGGGTCATGCCAGTATCGCCGCGAAGCACCACAACACGGGCCGTACCAGTCTGAACAGAATTGGCGGCAAAATCATCACCCGCCGCGCCCTGTTTTTCCTTGCCTGCATTTTTAAATTCAACACCCAGAGGAGCAAGGGCATCAACGTCCCAGCCGTACTGGAGGCGGAAGAAATTCGTGTCCGCGTAATCTTCAATACCGGCAACACGGTCGGTGCTGGTTTCATTGACCGCCAGCAGAAGGTCCAGATCACGGCCTTCTCCGGTCAGGCGGTTTGTAACGCGTTTTTTAAGTTCGGTGAAGTTTTGCGTGCCTGCAAAACGTGTTTCTGAACGGGAAGCAGCGATCTCGGCAAACTTTGTCATGGCAGCGGGGAAAGAGGTAAGCGAGTAGGCCCGCAAAGCCTGGTCCCGGGTCTGCCTGTCAAAAAACAGAGGGAGAGCGGCGCTCAGCCTGAATGACTGCTGAAGGGCCGCTAGCTGTTTCGCCTCAAGCGCGCTTGGCGCCGGAATTCTTGGACCTTTCGCGGAAAAAGAACTGTCAGCACGTTTGAACTCAAGCAAGTTTCCGTCAGAGTCGCTGACCCGGATATGGTCTAATGAGTATTCAACAATGACGTCAAAAACATTACGCGGTCTTCCCGTGCTAAACGTGGCAATATAAATCGCCAGGTGCATACGCAGAAGCTCAAGCAGGTAGTCACGGGCAATGGTGCCTTGATAAGGCTGGAAGCCGGCATTGTTGCGGTTGACTTGAAAAGGAACGGGTAAACCAGCCGCAAGACCGCGCGCGTCCATGTCCTTTACGCGGATGCTGTAATTATTGTTGATCACCAGGACCGGGCCTTGTTTCTCGGTCTTGAACTCAAGATGGAAACGGGTCTGAAGAGGCTGAATCGCGATACGGTTCAACTGTTCGCGGGAAAAATCAGTGATAGCAGGCGCGGCCCCCGCTCCAAACAACGCTGCAGGCGCTTGCTGACCATCATCAATGTTCGGATAGATATCCAATAAACCAAGGGCTTTGCCGACAGCGTTCGCGGCATGCGCATAACTCTGTTCAAGATGTAATTTCGGAAGACCCGCAAGCTGGACATAAGCCGGACCATCATCAAATGACAAACTGGTAGCAGCTCGCAGCGCGTCTTCAAGCGCTTGGAAACCGACAATAAATTCCGAGCGATGATTGCGGACAAAAGGAAGGTCAAGACGGACTCCGTTGACGGCAGTCCAGCGCACGGTCATGACATCCGGGCCATCCTGGCCTGTAACAGCGCGAGCAAGAAGCGCGATAAAATCATCAGGCCCAGGCTGTTTCGAATAACGGCCATCCGCATCGACAAAACGGCTCTCACTGCGAGCGGCAACGGCTGAAATTTTGGCAGCGCCCGTGCCGGAACCGTCCTCCGCAATCACGATGCTGATTTTGTCCGCGAATTTTTTTCCAAGCAGCTGTTGCCAGATTTTGCGCATATTGTCCTGATAGCCCGGATAATACTGGATCACGGAACCGGTCGCGGCAATGTCATAGGACTGGGACAGATTTTTGCCGTTCTTGTCCGTGTAAGCGAGTGCGGCCGCATTCGTAGAGGCCATCAACGTCGCAGAGCGCAGTGAAATCGCCTTCGCCGCGTCTTGAAGAAATTTAAGAATGGCAAGATCCTGTTTGCCGCGGCCAAGCTTCACACCCGCGCCGGCAAGCACTTTACGCAGGCTGGCAAAATTCTCACCGTCACGCTCAATCATACCAAGCGTTTCCGCGTCAAAAGCCTGCTTCACTCCACCCTTTTCAACCAGGCCTTTAAGATTGATCAGCCGGTCGCGCAGCTGGCCCTGCTGATTCAGAAAGGCCGGGGACAAAAATCCTTTATGTGCCGTCAGAAGAAGCGTCATGAGGAAAACAACCGGCAGGTATTTTCCGGAAACCATTTTTTCCATGACCTGGGTCAGAGTTTCAGGTTTTTTACGCAGAGCCTCAGCCTCTTTCACAAGCTTGCTGAAATCCGCGGCGGCAAGGCGATTGAATTCTTCCTCTTTGCCCTTTTCAACATATTTGAAATAAAGGTGGGTCAGCAGGTCAGGGGTCGAGAGATCGCCGACTTTATTGAAAGCTCCGGACTCCATGTTTACAGCCATTTCTCTTTTCGATTTGCTCTTCAGCTTGGGGATCATGAAGATCGGGAAAAACTTGGCTTTGTTCATGCCAGTCCCGACGATCAGGCCGATCTGGCCGAACATCAGAGTGCCGACCGTGTCATTGACCAGTGCGTTGGTATCAATGTTCCTGATATCGCGTTCCTTCAGGGCATGGGCCAGGAGCTTGACCGGATCTTCACCTTTGATGCCTTTATTAGGAAATTCCTTGGTCATTCTGGTCACGATACCGCTTCCAATTCCGGTCTGTTGGACGGGGAAAGAGAAAGTGAATCCCATTTTGAGCTCTTTTGATTTCAATTCCGGATATTTATTGAGGAACTTCTCGATACTGGCAGCCAGGAAACTAAAGAGCTGTTTACCGTTTTTGTTTTGTGAAAGGTCGACCCTGAATTTACCCTGCTGAACGACTTCAATCCTTCCGCCTTTGTGCAAACGCACCCAAAGCACACGGAAATTGGTGCCGCCAAGGTCAAGCGCAAGGAAATCCCCTTCTTCCATTCCAGTAGGCGGGGCCACGAAAGCCGGGATCATTGCCAGAGAGCTTTTCCGCCCCGCCAGGCCTTCGCGCATCTCATCCGTGAAATTGCTGAAAACCTGTTCCGCGGTAATGGAGAGTCCAAGGCTTTTCAGGATCGCTTCCGCTTCTTGCGGAACAGCCCTGTCTTCGGAGCGCAACAGCCGGGGTTTAAGATCCCGGGTCTGGATTGCATAAGCGATGTGAACCATGTTTGAATCCGTATCCAGCCCAGAGGGAATTAAATAGTTAAGAGCTTCTATCTTTGTGGGTTTTCTTTTCAAGCCCGCGTCAAATGTATAATGCGTTGCTATTTTTTCCAATTCACCGGCCGGATAGCCATACTGTTGGGGAACCGCGAATTCAATTAAAGTTTCTGCTCCGCCGAGACCAAGGAGGAACGCTTCTCCATCGTGTCCCGCGAAGAAAAGGACAACATGCTCGTTTTCTGGAAAAGCCTCAAGCAGCTCAGGCTTGTTGATCGTTTGTAGAAGGGTTTTCAGATTCCGGCGGTTCCCCCTGACCTTCATTTCTACTATATCGATATAAAATTCTTCCGAAGGATCTGTAGGATGCTCGTACGATCCCCAATCGCTGAAGCGGGCACGTTCGCCCGTATTGAAAGTAAGAAGAGACAGCCCTTTGGGATCAAAAGACGGATCACGTAAAATGCTTTCAGGATAAACTTTCAAAGTACGTGCTTCGGAGCGCACTACCGGCTCGGTGAAATCATCCGCGGAAACGGCAGCGGCATCATCCACGAATTCAATGTAGCGGACCGGAGCTGTTTTAGTCCTGTTCAGTCTAAAACGCTTTTCCTGATAACGGGGATACATCGCTGAACTCAAGCGGAACTGAATGGTGTTAACATCAAAATTCGAACTCACGATGACTTTCGTGCTGGTACCCGGCTCCACATCCGGTAAAATCGTGCTTCCTCCGGGCCTGTGGAACATGACATTTAATCCGGTGTGATCCAAAGACAATTGAGGATATCTGGACCTGGGCGCGTGAAAATTCGCATAGCGCGGGTCCGTTTTGCTGGGAGCTTCAAGCTTGACCGTAGTGAATCCTGCGGCGCGGAAAGTGCGGAAATGGTCCAGGAAAAACTGGAGGTGCTTTGGATGGTTAGCAAGAATAACGCGCGCTTCGGCTTCCACCGTGGCATCATCTTCCGCCGCAGTGAAGGTACGGACCGCACGCGCTTCAGAGCGGCCGGTAAATCCCGCGAAAACCTTGGTGCCCCTGTCGATGGTCTTGTTGGCAGGCCATTTTGAATAATCGAAGTTGCCCGCGGCATCGGGAGCGAAAACAATTCCATTAATGGTGACATGTCCAGTTTCAAAAGGAAGACGGTTAGTTAATCTCAAAATAGCCGGGACAACAACGTCCGGAGTCAGATTATCCTGAAGGGTTACAAAAATAGGTGTGGTGCGTTGCCTGGGTTTGGGAGCCTCTGTTCCCGCAATTTCAGAATCTCCAAGCGCAGCGGAACGGAACGTGCGGAAAGACCGGCGGCTTTCATCAAGCGCGGCGGGCAGCTGATAAACTTCAATTTTCGCGTCGCTTACGCCCGCGGGCTTGCCGTACGTTTGATGGGCACGCTCAATCGCTTCAAGCATGAACATTAAATCCTTGTACTGTTCGCCATAAAGCGCTTTTTGGCCCTGCGGCTCAATCACAATCACTCGGGACGGAGTCCTTCTGGTCGTGGCCGTTGTTCCAGGAAGAATGATAATCAAAGCCGTCGCGGAAACTTTTTTAGTAGCGTTGTCGGTGACTCTGAAGACCATGGGCCAAAGGCCGTCATTAAGGAATCTCCAGGAATCTTCGGCGCCATGGATCCCGACCATTTCCAGAATCCTGGCAATGCTGTTGTTCTGATGGAAAGAATAATCACCAGCATGATTCCGGACTTCAAATGTGTGCGCTTCAATGCGGTCCGCCGCGGTCGTGTCCGCGAATTTCAAAAGACCTTCCCTGCCGGCAACCAATTCGGAAAAAGAGCTGGAGAGCCTGACAGCGACTTCGTTTCCAAGAGCTTCAAGAGCGGTAAGGCCGAATACTTCCTCCTTTTCAAGAAGGTCTGATTTTTTTTCCTTATGCGCCAGCACAAGCTTGTCGCCTTCAAGGCCAACAGCCGCAAAAGTATCTTTGGCGGAAAGGTTCAAGGGGCTTTCAGAAACCCAAGCATCATCATGGCCAGTACCGCTGTTGTCATAGATCATAACAGTGTCGCCTTCGCGCGTAAGCCGAATCGATTTCTCCCCCGAGCGCGCGTCAAAAATTGATTTACCGGTAGAAACCGTGACCCGCGCCGTTTGCGGAACCATGCTCCTGAGCAGAAGCAGAGCTTCCGCGTTGCTAACAAAAGGAATGCTCTGTGAACCCACTCCAAACGGCAGCTGAATGGCACTTCCTTCTGTGATATGGGTAAAGCGGGTTCCGGAAGGATCAGCGAGGAAAATTTTAACGCGATCAATGACCGCGTAAGTAGGCTCTTCAAGCAGTTGCTGAAGGAGACCTTCTGCTTTGGCGGTTTCGGCACCCTTATAAGCGGTCAGGACCTGAAGAAGCGGCAGATACTCCGGAACATGCTGCCGGACCAGGGCATCAAGGCCCGCCTGGAATTTTTCGTTATCTTTTTGAGTCTCCAAATCATCCGCGGCCGGCGGGTCCAGCTTGAGGTGGCGCGTCCAGAAACCACGGGCTTCCAGCAGTTTTTCAGGCTTCGGGTCTTTTTTGGCGTCCTTAACGATTTTTTCCGCCAGAAATTTCATGATCAGGGAAGCCAGTGTGTGACTGCCCGCGGAACCTTCGCTGTCCGCGTGATCAAATTGAAGGGCGCGCAGGAAATAAGGCAGCGCTTTTTCATTGGGAGAATCTTTTTCCTGAACCAGGATGCGCAGGCCGGTGTAATGGGCCATGGCCGCGTCAATTTCATTGATCTGATCTGCATCCGCGTACCTTCTGGCTTCACCAAAAATCTTGAACGCTTCGTCATACTGACGGAAACGGAACAGCGCGCGGGCAAGCTCATAATAAAGCGCATAAGTAGGAGCTGCTTTGATTTGACCGCGCAAACCGGAGATGACGGTCTCAAACGTAACTTTGAAAACACGCACGTCACCCGAAAGTCCCGCGCGGATCTGATAGACCGTGGCAAAACCTGTGGCCGGATCAAATTCCATTCTCTTAAGCGCGGGCACCCACGGATTGTCGACCGTCGTTTTAACGGTGGCCGCGTAGAAAACGCCGTCATCGCCCGAAACAGCTTCTGCCTCATTCCAGACATAATTGACCGAGCGCTGAGCTTCGGTCAGGTTTTTGTTCAAGGCATGCGGATTGGAGGCCACTTCTTCCAACACCGCGGCTTTTTCATCCACGGTGACGTCCGGCGGGAAAAGATTGTGCGCCAGCAGGCCCTTGCGCTCTTTAGCATTCCATTTGGCTGCCGCAATATTCGCAGTTTTGTTTTCTTCCTTCAAATCTTCCGCGGGAAGAAGGCGGCCTTTAAAAGAACCGCCGAAAATTTTGGCAATCATGCCGCCCAACAGGACCTCATTCGGACCACCAGCCGCAAGCAATGCGTCAATGTCGCCGCTCATGGCGGAAAATGCAGCCATCATGTCACCGTCAGCGATCAACGTGATGTTTCCAAGCGTTACATAACCTTTTTTCTTGGATTCTTTTTCAAGCTGCGAGAAAAATTCGATCCTGGCCTTGGCTTTGCCTTCCGTCATTTCGTTTATGGCCTGAAGCCTGGCTTTGAGGTCGGCAGGAAACTCAACACCTGCTTTGATCAATTCTTCAATGATAGCGGCATGCCGCGGACGCATGAGCAGGGCAACTTTCAGCTGATTGGCGGGTTTGCTCGTCGACTCCGCAAGACGCTGCACGTTCACAGCCACGTCACCCACAAGATTGTCACTGACCTGGAAATCAACTTTGCCCCGCGCGGCCCAACGGTAGAAATACGCGCCATCGGAAAGGCTGAGCGTAGCGTTTGGCGCCATGAAAGCGCCCATGGAAACAGAACCTTCAAAATTATCCTGCACGATGCCGTTGGTCACTTCCAGCACGTCGCCAAACCAGTCAATCTGCTGGCGAATTTCAGAAGGAGTCGAAAGCAGGTATTTGTAAGCATCAAGAATCCCCTTCTTGAACTGGGGGGCCTTGTCGCGTTCGCCTTCATTGCTGATAACGCGCAGGAGGATCTGGTTCCAGCCTGTCAGCCAGTCTTCAAGCGAGGTCAGAAGCGCGGCATCACCGCGGTCCTTGAGCAATTCGTTTTTATTATTGGCAAGCCACTGCATGGTCCAGAGTGCGCTTGCGGCATGGGGCCAGAAAAACCGCGCGTCTTTTTCCACCGGACCCACTTCCTTGGTGGGTTCATGAAGAACCTGCACAACCTCAAGATCATGCACGCCGGTAAGAAAATGCTGGGCTTTCTTATCAAGGACCTTGTTGTTGGCGCTAAAACCGGCAATCAATTCTTCCTTTTCACCGTCATGCAGCCATTTACGCGCTTCAGAACGGGACCGGACACGCGCTTCATCACGTTTTTTAACCTCGCCTTCAGCCTTTTCAGAAAAACCAATGTCATGCAGCGTAATATTCATTTCTCCGGTAAAAGTGCTGGACATCTGGAGCTGGAGAGCTGACTGGTCTTCACCGGGAGTCATGAAAGGCGTGAGATCAAGTCTGTATATGATGCCCTTGCCTGCCGGAACTTTGAGCAGGATCATAGGCGCTCCGGCATCACGATCCGCATAAAGCAGGTGCCAACCGCTGCTGCCGCCCTGCAGGGCGAAAACAATTTCGACTTCTTTTTCCGCTTCAATTTCAAGATAAACAAAAGGTGTTTTGTCCAGGCGAGGAGGCGTTTTGAATTGCGTTGAAAATCCGCCGGAGCCTGAGAAAACATGGCTGTCACCGGAAGCCTTGTGCTTCAGCTTGCCATAAGTGTTGATCTTGTCGAGCTCCGCAGACTTGTATTCCGGAAGCTTGACCGCGACCAGATCAATTGCTTTTTTTGCAGGCAGGGTCCTTTTGGGCTGTTTGGCTGCAACCTTGAGGTCTTTACCGGTATGCAAACCGATTTTTTCAATCTTGAAAGTCCCGAGCGGCGCCGTAATCAGGACCTGGTTGCTCCAGATTTCCTTGGCTTCCTTGGGTTTGTCTTTCTTGTATTTTTCCAGATAAGGGGTCAGATCAATGGCCGCAGTCACCGCCTTGCCGTCGGTAGGCGGCAGCTCAATGGTGATTTCATTTCGCCTGAAATCAATGGCTTTCGGCCTTTCAATCAGGCCGGCACCGTCAAAACCATTGAACCTCAGGTTAAACACGCCGCCTGTTTTGGAGCTGTAAGTGAAAAGGACAACCGGATTCTCAGCCAGTTTGCGGTTGTGGATGCCTGCAGTGGCAATGCCCTGAGAGGTCGTAAAGGTAGCAGCGTCTCCGTCTTTCTTGACGGAAATACCGCCCGCTGTTTCAAAAGCAGCGTTGATAACGGTTTTGTAGGCAGCGTCTCCATCTTTGACTTCGCCTTCCAGGACCTGAGCGACCGCGGGTTTCGAATCAGTGGCTTCAACGGCTTTGCTGTTCAGCGGCTCAGCCTTCGGTTCTTGACTGCGGAGCAGTGAAAGCGGGTCTGCGATGACAACTCCCAGTGCGGCAAGAGCGCCGCGGCGGGACGGCTGCATGCGCGCTTCGGAGCGGGCCTGAATAGCAGTGGAGGGACTATCACCTTTTTCAAGCGCCGCTGCAACAGCGGCCACAATTCCATCGGCCTTCGACATGTTAAAATCTTTATCGAGAAAAGCCTGCGCAATAACGTGCCGGTCATCTGTAAAGACCGAGGAAGAATAGCGGATGCTGAGCACGGGCTGTCCTCTTTCCGTTTTCTGGACCAGGACAACTCTGGTATCAAACCGGCTTCCCACATGGAGCGCGCGGAAAACGACTTCCTGTTCTCCTCCTGAAAAAGCAACCCGCAGGTGATGGGTCACATCCAGCTTTATACGGCCAAAAAATGCTTCAAATTCGTTTTCGTTCATGGCGCGGAGTTCGGAGCGCTCCGCAGCTTGAAGTTTTGTAATGAGCTCCTGAAGTTTTACATAAACAGGATTGGGCTCCGATGTTGTTACCGTTCCGTAAGATTCCGTAATGCCGCCCCACTTCTCCTCTTCTTCTGTTATAACCGGGCTATGAACGGAAAGCGCCGCTTGAACACGCGCTAACAATGCTTGTTTTTCTAAATTTCCATATCCATCAACGGCTCTTGAAATCAAATCAATTGCATCCAGATAGCCGCCTTCCCCGACGCCGTAAGTTTTTAAGAGCTTATCCAGCGCCTCAACAATTTCCGCCGGAAATTTGACCTCATCTTCACTCATAGTTCTCAGTTCTGAGCGGCGGAGAATCTGACCCATTTTGTCGAAAAGGAAATCCACCGGCTTGTAATCCATGTTCACAATGATCAGGCCGGAAGGCTGGTGCAGTTCAGCGTCAAAGCCTGCATGGATGAATTCCTGGGTAGGAAGCTGGACGTCAAAATAATACTGGTCGTCATCATATTCATAAAAGAACAGGATGCCTTTGACATTTCCCTTCTTATTGTGTTCAAGGATCTGTTTTGCAAGAGCGTCCAGCTGGTCATTGGAAGCCAGGAGCCGGATCAGTTTGGTTTCTGACTTATTGAGACTTTCCGGGTCACCGTCAAACAATCCGCTGACGTGAAGAGTGAACTCATCACCCAGCAATTTGCGCATCCGGGTTTCAGCCGCTTCAATGACAGCGCGGTGCTTTTCAGGAACATCCGCGCGCTGCACATAAAGCGCGTTCACGCGGGATTCAGAGCGGCGCTGTTGCTGGCGGATGGCCATGAGCACCGCGCGGCTCGCGGGATTCATCGTTTGGGGTAGTTTTTTCTTCGAATCCAGCAAGTAAGGCAGGATGTCATTGGCGGTTTCTTTGCCGCGTTCCACGCCCCACTGGTCAAAACTATAAAGATTCATAATGACGCCAAGAGTGAAAATCTGATGCTCATACATGGCAATCAACGCGCCGAGTGAGCGAGGCGTGACTTTATTCATCAAAATGGTGGTTGAAGGATGATTGCCCTCAAAAACTTTGTGCGGCGCGGTCTGCGGATCAACGCCGGCCTTGCGCATGACTTCTTCAAGATTTTTTCCGAGCGCGAGAGCTTCGGTCTGGCCCAGCACGTTTGAAAGGAGTTTCGCGTGATGATCGTCCAGCGGGTTCTGGCTGTTGGACACCGCGATAAACGTGGTCATGATCATCTGAAGACCCTGGTGGATCAACTGATAAAATGAATGCTGGCCGTCCGTGCCCGCCTTGCCCCAATAAATCGGGCTGCCGGTGTATTTAACTTTCTTGCCGTCGCGGGCCACGCTCTTGCCATTGGACTCCATGGTTCCCTGTTGAAGATAAAACGGCAGCTGCCACAGATACTGATCATAAGGAAGAACGGCGTGGGTTTCCGCTTTGAAAAAGTTAGCGTACCAGATGTCAAGAAGCGCCATCAGGACCGGGATATTATTCCTGAGGTCCTTCTTGCGGAAATGCTGGTCCATGGAAGCCGCTCCATCCAGGAATTCACGGAAATTATCAAAGCCAATGTAGGTCGCCATGGAAAGGCCGATAGCCGACCACATGGAGAAACGGCCGCCAACCCAGTCCCAGAATTCAAACATATTGGCCGGATCAATTCCGAAGGCCTGGACTTTTTCTTTCGCGGTAGAAACCGCAACAAAATGCCTTTTGACAGCTTCAGGGTTTTTGGCTTTTTTCAGGAACCATTTCTTCGCGGTTTCCGCATTGGTCATAGTTTCCTGCGTTGTGAAAGTTTTGGAAGCCACAATAAAAAGCGTGGTTTCAGGGTTCAGTTTTTTAAGCGTTTCAGCCATGTGAGTTCCGTCCACATTGGAAACATAATGAACACGAACTTTGCCGGTAGCATAAGGCTTGAGCGCTTCAGTGCCCATGAACGGGCCCAGATCAGAGCCGCCGATTCCTATATTGACGATATCGGTAATGCGTTTTCCAGTGTAACCACGCCAGCGGCCGGAGTTCACGCGTTCAGCAAAATCTTTCATCTTGTCCAGAACAGCGTGGACTTTGGGAACAACGTTTTCGCCGTCCACCATAATTTTCGCGTTGCGCGGCGCGCGAAGCGCAGTGTGAAGAACCGCGCGGCCTTCAGTTTCATTGATCTTGGCGCCCGTAAACATCAGCTCCATAGCTTCCGGGAGCTTGGTTTCAACAGCGAACTCGAGCAGGTGCTCAAGGGTCTGATCATCAATCAGGTTCTTATCCAGGAAGAAACGGATGTCGGTTTCGCCGTCACGAAACGCGCGTGTGTAATCTTTGGATCTTTTTGGATCAGCCAGAAGCTCGCGAAGATGTTTCTTTTTCAGGCGCTTGAAATCTTCCTGCAGCTTTTTCCAGGCTTTGGTCTTGGTCGGGTCAACAGAAGGAAGGACTTTGGCCACGCGCGCTTCGGAGCGTTTGGCCTCGAAGTAAAAATAAGGAGAATGGTAAACATCCACAGGAACGGGTGTTGACAGTTCCTCCAGATTGGCGGGATAACCGCTGTCATCGGTATAAATGGCCGCGGGATACTGCCATTCGGTAACTGTCTCGCCTTCGGAAAACTCAAATTTATATTCATCGTCCCCGAAAACCCGCATCCTTGCGAAGTCAGACATGGCCATTTTCCCGTGGGTAAGCCAGAGGTCGTAAGCGCGGGGCTCTTCACGCAGGCGGACCATAAGAATTTTCAGTTCATCCCCATAGCGCACCAGAAGCCTTTTGAATTCTTCACGGGAGCCTGCATTTCTGACGATCATGTCGAAACCCGGGTTCAGGATTTCTCCGGAACCAACATGATTGTGAATGGCCCAGCGGTTCATCAGCTTGCGCTGGCTTTCAATATATTTCGCGGAATCCGGGCCAAGGTTCTTTTCTATTTTTCTGGCAAGTTCTTTGGCAGCGCGGCGCTTTTCCCGTGCATTTGCCCCCGCCTGCCATTGCTCAAGGATAACGACTCCGATGCCAATAGCGAAGGCCCCGCCAACGATCCATGCATAAGCAGGTATTTCCACACGTGCTTCGGAACGGTTTAAATATCTTTTTCCTTTGGCTGTAATTTCATATTCGACCCGTGTACCCTTCTCGCCCGAGCCTTTGCCCATCGAAACAAGACCCACGCGCTTGATATAACCCGCAGGTTCGAGTTGATTCTCCAAAAGCGAAGAATGACGGTTGGGAGAAGAGTAAGCGGCCGGAGCGGTGTAAACGCTACGCGCGTCTTCCGTATTAAACTTGCCTGAAGTTTTAATAGTTTCGATGGCCCAAAGCGCTTTGAGCAGGTTTTTGGCCTCCTTCATAGGCTCGCCCTTTTTCATCCTTCCGAAATCATCAAAGGCAACATGGCCGAGCTTGCCGACGCTGAAATCCGCGATGACCGCGGTAAACCGGGCGTCTGATGTATCAAGTTCTTTACCGGTTGTGGTTTCAAAAAGGTGCAGACCGCCGTTCGGGTTAACGGCGACAAGCAGCATTTTATTTTTATCCTTCGGGTCAGGAGTGAACCCAAACCAGCCACCCACGCCCCAGGAATCTCCAATGTTAAAAACCACGCCCAGCTTTGTGTCCAGATTGACGGGTTCCAGGACCTGATTTGTTTCATTCCATCTAAAAAGACGGACATAGTTAAAATAGTTGCCTTCCTGTTTTAAATCTTTTGCGCGGTAGCGGATCGCAAAAAGAGCGGGCCTAAAATCCGGAAGCGTGGTGCGCATTTCGAGAGGATAAGCATGATCAACATTCCAGTCCTCCACACGCTTGCGCTCTCCGCTGTAATAAACTCCGAAAAATTCATCGTGCCGTTTTGCTTTCGGAATTCCCCGTTCCTCCAAGGCCGCGTCTTCAATGCCCCACTTTCCAGCCGCGCGGTACAAACGCGGTTTCCGGTAATCGCTATGGTAAATATGGACCGTGTAACGGGACAAAATCCCTTCGATTTTTTTCACTTTCTTGGCACGCAGTTCCGAACGGCGGGCGACGCTCAAAGTCAGTTGAGTTTCAGTAAGGCCGGTGACTTGAATAATAACGGGGAATTCCACCATATCAAGAACACTGCCCTGGCGGACCGTCTGTTCACTGGAACCCTGGTTCGTGGGAACACGGCTGTCCGTAATCTCGATCCGGGCTTCGCCGTCCGCGATGGAATTGACACCTATTACAATGTTGCTGGCAACGGGCCGGCTCTCGCCCTCCGGAATTTCCACGGTTTCACGGGATTCAGAGCGCTTCTTGATCACCCCGAGGGCAACCATGTTTACAGTTGTTCCTTTATTTGACCAAACATGCTCGCGAATGTGAAAGCGAGCTTGAGCCCCCAAAGCATCGGTGCCGAACATAATAGAGAGCAAAGGCTCATTATTGGTTTCTTCGCCACCCTGCTGAACAGGAATCCATTCACCGTAGGTAATTTTTGTCAGATCGCCGTCAAATTTCGCGAGAACAGTTTCCACATCAATTTGGACACCAAGCTCATCTTCTCCTTCATACCAAACTGAAGGGTTCGTCACCTTAAAGCTGACATCCAAATTTCCGCTCACAAAAGACGTTGTGCGGGATTCAGAGCGCGGGCGCATGAAAGCAGGAAGCGTGGCGTTGCGGGTCGCCTGCGGATAAATTTCGATAATAACTCGCTCCAGGCTTCTCTCATTGCCGGCAACCCTCGAAAGCGCGCTGATCTTGCCCTGGTCCCTGGCCACAACACCGTAATGGCGAAGCACTTCACGGACCTGCCATCTCCAGAAAAATTCGGCTGCAAGCTCAATGCCCAGTTCCTGAAGGTCACGGCCATCAATATTTCTCGCTCTCTGATTTTGTTCTGTCCACCAACGCGCGTCTCCATCAATGAATACGGGCGAAGTGGCGGCCGCGCCCTCTTTCTGGTCGAGTGCATAAAATGACGCGAGAGCAGTCACATGATCAAGGTTGGTAGCATCAAACTGTGCGGCGCCAACTTTTCCCATGACTTTGGCGAGAACCTCAAGATGCAGCTCCCGCATTTCAGCGTTGGTGTAAAAAGAGGGCCATTGATAATTGGGGGTGAACTGTTCCGGAACATTAACGGTGTAATAACGGAAAGAGCCGGCCTGCGTTTCCTTCATTTTCTGGATATTTGCCTGTTCAATTCTGTTATTTAGAACATAGCCAACTCCGGCGGCAATACCGATCAAAGCAAGCGCGACAATAATCGGAAAATAAAGGGTACGCCTTTCAGAGCGGAGGGTCGAAAAACGGGATTCCGGACGGGCGGACGCGGGAGTTTTTCCTTTGATGTCTTTTTGGTCAACGGGTTTAGGTTTGGTAACCGCGGCAAAAATAAGGGCTGCCATTAAAATTACCGTGCCCATCATGATCAATACCGCGGGCATGGCTGCTCCCTGGAAATAGGACTGGACCCAGTCTTTTTTCGGGTCCTGCTCCTCTTCTTGACGCGAGCGCAGTTCAGGACGGATTTTGGGTAGATCCCCCCGCTGAATGACCCAAGGATTTTCTAAAAAGCCTTTAGCGTTTTTCTGGCCGCCTAATGACCATTCCCGGTTCCAGGCTTGCACCGCAATGGTTTTCGGATAATTAATTTTGATTTCATCAACCAGTCCGCTGTAGTCGTAGTGAGGCTGTTTAAGCTCGGGTTTCTCTTTTGCATCGGACACTCTGAACGGCCCAAACTCAGACAACATAAAAGGTTTACCCAGTTTGGTAAGCCGTTCATAACCGTCTTTGATTTCAAGCTTGGGCATATAGGCGTCAATGCCGGTGATGTCAGCATACCCATCGCCGGGGTAATTCTCGTCTTCCTTCTTGATATCCGGCCTTCCTGGAACAACGGAATAGACCCAAAGCAAATTATTTAGCTTTTTCTCTTTTGTGAAGTAGTCAAACATATGCCGCCATACTTTCACAAAATCTTCGCTGGAAACATCCTTGGCCCACCAGAAAGTTTTACCGTTGGATTCATGCAGAGGCCTCCATAAAACAATGACCTTCTCACGTTGAAGCTGCTCCAAAGCCGCCGCAACCTCGTCTAACTGCTGCATCCAGTTTGTATAAGCCGGATTGCCTTTGGTAATTATGTCATTGATCTTATTTCCTTTTCTGTCATTGTCCCGGGTATTCCCGCCCGTCCACGGATTTCTGGCATGCCAGCTGATGGTGACAAGACCTCCGTTTTTAGCATGCGCGATCAGAGCTTGATTGGTTTTGGTCAATTCGGCTTTGCCCTTATCATCCAAACGGCCGTAATCGGCGCCTGCCATGGCGATCTGTTTTCCGGTCTGTTTCGCAACGGCAGAAATATGTTCATCATAGGACTTAAGAATACCCTCGGACGGATGCCCGATAAATTGGCCGCTGATGATTCTTTTTTCCTTCTGGGAAGGAAGACCTTCCATATAAGTTAAAAGTTTCTTCACGTCGGCTGAAGCATTGGGATTCGCCGGGCTCAAGGTTTTAGGCTGGGCCGGCGCAGGATTAGAGGTAAAACTCAGACCCACAATCCCGGCCGCGATCACAGTCAGAAAAGCACGGCGGAAAATGCGGACTTCAGACCGTAATTTCTGGACACGCTTCAGGGTGCTCTGAAGCCGGAATTCGAGATTCTGATAGAAGCGCTGCAGAGCCTGGATTTCGGTAACATTGATGACGGCGCTTTCTTTAACAACTCCTATTTCAATAAGCTGCAGCACGCCGCCCAGGGTATCCGCAATTTCACGGGGAGAAATCCGGGCTTTATAAATTTGAGTGAGTTCCGTCAGAGTAAACGCATAAGCCATGACGGCAGTCCGGACTGAAGGCTGGATTTTTTTCAGGGTCGCGACAAATTCCTTATGAGAAGCGGGAAAACCCTCCAAATCGGTAAAAAACGGGCGGTATTGTCTGCGAAGATCGTCTTTTGCGGTCAACGGCAGGGGCGAAATCAATTTTTTGAACCGGCGGATGGCACGATTAACTTCTTTACCCTGCTGCCTGGCGGCATTTTGTTTCCGGGTGACAAGGTCCAGTCCCTGCCTATGCTCGTCCTCGAGTGCGAGGATTTGTTCCACGGAAGCGCTGTTGCTTTTTGCGCTGTTGACAAGATTTTCAGCTTTATGTTGGGCATCCAAAGCACTTCCCTGAGGGGCCGGCGCTGAAAAGTTTGAGGCATTCCTGACCATTTCTTCCTGGTTTTTGGTTTTTAGACCTTCAAGCATTTCATCAATTTCTTCCACATCAACAATCCGCATATATTCATTGATTGCGCCTGTAACTTCCCGCATTGCCTCACCAATGGCGGTAGCAGAAGGCAGGGGTCTGCGCGCGAGATAATCAGAATAAAAATTAAAAGCAATGACAGCGATCAGCGCCCACAGGTTGGCGAAATACCAGCTGAAGCCCACGAGGAAAGGCAGGTAAATGCTCAATCCCACAGCAATGGCAAGGGACAACCCTGCGAGGATCTTTGTAGAAAGATTCATTTTTATGGCGATGTAATCACGCCATTCGGAGCGGACTTTGGGGGCCGCCGGAAATTTCACATCTTTGAAATGATAAACCTTGGACACAGGATTCAGGTCCGCCTTTTCAGGCACCGTGGCCAGCACACCGCCAACAGCCGTGTCCCGGGTGAAAACTTCCGTTCCACGCTTTTCGGTGACTTGCACATCAATAGAAAGGATAGCCGCATCGTTGTACTGCTGACGAACCCTGTAACGGGTGCTTCCATCCCGGAATTTTCCTGAGGGCCACATGGGGATTTCAATCGTATGCCCACCGGAAACATTCAGCCTCAAGGTAACTTTTTCAGGTTTGCCCTGAATGGCGGCGTCGATCAAAAAGCTTTCGCCTTGCCGGCGGATCTGGACAGTGCCTTTCTCCGGTTCAATGCGGAGAATTTTAACTTCATTGGGATCAGAGGGTTTTTCATTCGCGTAACGCGCTTTCTGAAGTTCGCGCATAATCTTGACCGCACGCTTGGCGCGTTTGGTCGATTTTTGTCCGGCAGCCGCGGCAGCCAGATCTTCAACGGTCACGTCAAGCGGCAGACGGTTGACCCACTGTGCCTGCTGAACGCCAGGAGTGTTCATGCGGTACTCATCGCCAAGACCGAGAATGTCGATCCAGCCCACCACCACCATAAGCGCGGGCGAAGTGTAAGCCATTTCAAGAAGCTTGTAATGAATGAAGTTGGTTAAAAATCCCCAGTAAGCAATGATATACTGCGCGATGCGGCCAAAAATTCCCCAGTCTTTGCCGACTCCAAACTCTTCGGCAAGCCGCAAGCGTTCCCGCCAGCTGATTTCAAGCTGCCAGCGGCCTTTCAAAGACGAAGAGTCATGAAGGCCAAACACCGCCAGAGAGTTCGGGATGATATTGAACGGATGATAGAAGCTGCCTGAATCCAGACCCCAAATGACCGGAGCGTAATTGGTCCCGCCAAGGCGCTGAACGGATTCCTGAATTTCTGGAGGCACAAGACCCAGGGTTTCCCAGATCAGGATGGTTCCCCACTCCTGTGCGGCTTCGATATATTTGGACATGATGGCTTCGCCGGGAGCGAGCTTGAAATAACCAAGACGGATAGCATCGGAAAGCTGCGGAGCAGCGGTGCCATCTTTTGGAAAAAGATATTCCTTCAAAAACCCTTTGTCCTTGAGAAGTTCGTTGGGAGTGATACGGATGTAATCGATCTGACGTTTCTTTTCAACGCTGTATTCCCTTTTCCATTTAGAGCCTTCGGGAAGTGGTTTGCCCTGCTGGTCATCGGGGACAAAACGCGTAATCATGACCATAGCGTCCGGGCGAAGCTTGGCATCATCATCCATGGTCAGCCGGATGGCGTCATCCGGAAAATCCGTTTTTTGATCTTTCAGTTTCAAAAGCGCGCCAAGGAGCTTGTCAGCGACTTCTTTGACAGCCTGGTCTTCATTGATGGTGCCACCGCCGGCACGGGCCAAAATTTCCGCGATGCCGTCAAAAACACCGTCTCTCTGGAGTTCGCGGTCTCTTTCGGTGAAATGATAAGTGCGGTAAAAACCAAGCACGTGGTCGAGGCGAATGTAATCGGCGAACTGTTGATTGTATTTGAAAAGGTCGAGTACGAATTTCCACGCGGCGGGGTTCGACCAGTCATAATAGAAGAACTGCCAGTACTGGCCGCCCGGATACGGACCTTCCGGGGGAACGCCCATCGAGCTGTCCCGCTTGTAACCATTTTCTTTTTTCAGGCCAAAAACTTCGGGGTTGAGCCAGATGTCGGCACCATCGAGCGCGAACGGAATGTCCACCATCGTGGAAACATTTTTAGAAGCCGCGTAATCTCGGAAGTTTTTGCGCTGGCGGGCGGAAACAAACTGCACAAAAGCCTGGAATTCGATTTCAGCCGCGTGTTCCACCTTGGCCGCTGCCATGGCCGCAGGTTCGCGGTCGCGCAAGCCCTCAGGCCAGGTGCGCCAGTCCCAACCCTGATACGGGTCGGCGGCGAGATATTTCTTTTTTACCTCAACATAAAGTAGATGGTCGGTCAGCCAGCTCTTGTTCTCATCCTTGAAACGCTTGAATTCTGTCTGCATGGCTTGAGAATTCTGGCCGCCGGCCTGAAACTGTTCCCACACCAGACGAAGCGCGTCGGTCTTGAGCTGAATAATGGCGTTGTGGTCGCTCTCAGGATTGTCGCGAAGTTTTTCAATTTCAGTTTCATGTTGAATGATGAAATCAAGGATCCGGCCCATGTTGACGCCAGCCTCTTTCAAGTCCTGAACAATGGCGTCGACGCTGACGCGCTCAATGTTTCTGAGCCTGGAGCTTCCCACGGAATAAGGCGAATTGTTGGCGGAAGAAAGAGTGCCGGGAAGGTCCTGCAGCACACGCTGATTCATGTTAGCGCTGTAATCTACAAGGGGCTTGGCAGTTTCATAGTCAAGAGAGCCCCAGTCTTTTTTGGAGCGCATCTGAATGAAAGGAGAAAACGTGCCATCGATCTTGACGCCCGCTTTAACTTCCGGGACCTGTCTGCGCGCTTCAGAACGTGCAGCCGGTTCGGGCAGAGCAACAAGGGGTTTGACTTCAACGAGGTGATCGCCGCTCAGCGTCAGCTGCTTTTTAACACCGATCGCGGGAATATTAAGGTAAAGAACGTCAGCAGAACCTTTGCCCGCGGCGCGCTGGACCGGAACATTCTGGCGGAGCAGGATGGCAGCATCCGCGCCGAAAATATCGGCATGGCCTGAAACTGCGTCTGAAACCATCTGATAAATTTCAACGGAACTGTGACCTTGCGCGCTGAGCGCCTTGATGCCAGAAGTCAGAAGCGCGCGGACAAGGCGAAGCTTCTGGCTGGGAGTGCCGCGAACAATCTGGTAGATCGAAGCGGGCTGAAGCAGGAACTGGACACCGAGTGTGCCGGAACCGGCCGAAAGAAAATCAAGGCCATCACCTTCACCCAGCATGGCTTTTTCATACAGGCTTTCATCCGCCACCTGGCTCATTTTCGGCATGATGGAAACGTAAGGAATGTTTTTGGATTTCAGGATGCTCAGCAGGCCTTCGCTGTGGAAACCGCCGGCCACAAGCACTGCGGGCTTGCCGGAAGCGGCCTTGAGTGTGTTTTCAATCAGGGTGTGGTCGCGCTTGACAGAAAGGTCATAGAAAATACCTGCGTCCTTGATCAGGTCCGCAGGAAGCAGCGGAAGACCGGATTTTTTTCCCGTGAATTCGATAAAACGGCTCTGAAGCGCAGCGGGCTCAAGTTCTTTGGAGCGATTGGTGAAAATATCATAATCGTCACGCACAAGCTCGAGCGACAGAAGCCGGGTGACCAGCGCAAGGTCGCTTGAAATAACAAAAAGACGGCGTTCGTCTTCGCTCTGGATAATTTTAGCTTCGATCTGCTTTTCAAGCACCGCAATTTCCTTGAAAAGGCTCTGTGAATCAATTTCATCCCTCAGAATCAAGACGCCGCCAAGCGCCAGGAATTCCGGATACTGGAGCAGCGAAATTTTGCGGTTCGCGCTTTCACGCCACAGCGCTTCAAAAAAGTGGCGGATGGTTTTGACGCCATTTAAAGGATGCTGGACCAGCCAGAGCTTGAAATCAGACTTACTGTCGGTGGAAACGAGCTCGCGAAGACCCGAACCAAAATCACCGCCGAAGGCTTCGGCAAGCTGGAGGGTCTCAGCTATCGCTTTTTCGCGGTTGAGCTTCTCTTCCATTGCAGAAGCCTTCATCAAACG